>JAJRPS010000056.1 GCA_024280635.1 Bacteroidota bacterium
AAAAATAATTTTGATATTGTTTTTATGTTTTTCATAATAATTGGGTTTAATAGTCAATGCTAAACGCTCCATCTGTAATTTGATAAGTATTACCATTACTAGAAGCTGTAAAATTAAATGTTCCTTCTATATGGCTTGCTGTCTTTCCTGTAATTGTTAGTGTACCTAGAGTAGCTACATTAGTAACTCCTGTAACAATATAAGCACCACTAACAGATGCCGTTTCTAAAGGGTTGGTAAAATTATAAACACCATTAGTATGTGCTACTGGAATGTTTATCCCTATTTGATCTCCTCCTGTTTTAGATGCTACAATACTAACATATTCAATCGCACCAGTAGTAACTGTAGATACAGATATTACATCTTCTATAAATTCTGTCCCACCAATGTTTGCAAAAAAAGCATCCGTACTTGCGCTTGGATTCCCTATTCCCGTTTCATCAACAAACGTACCTTCTAATGGATTGTCTTCACATGAGGTGAAAGCTATAATTGCAAAAAACGCAACAAAAAGTGTTAATTTAATCTTCATAATTATTATATTTTTCTGATAGTGCCACAAACATAACGAAAATTATTCAATTTTTTTAGGAACTCGGTAAAGAAGTATCAATCCTATTATAAAAAAGGCTACTAAAAATAAAATAGCACTACGCATTGAGCCTGTTATTATTTCTACAGAAGCAAAAATTGCCATCCCAATTACGATACCTATTTTTTCGGATACATCATAAAAACTAAAGTATGATGTAGTATCTTCCGTTTGTGGTAATAATTTAGCGTAGGTAGAACGTGACAAGGATTGTACCCCCCCCATTACCAAACCTACTGCTGCTGCGGTGATAAAAAAATGGTTTGGAGTGATTACAAAATAAGCAAATACACAAATAACGGCCCAAATACAATTAATGACAATTAGTGCTTTTATATTTCCTATTTTATGTGATAATTTTGCTGTTAAAAAAGCTCCTAAAACGGCTATTAACTGAATGATTAGAATGCTTATAATTAGTCCCATTGTTTTATCTATACCATTAATTTCCCAAGCAATTTCATTTTCTCCAAAAAAAGCAGCGACTAACATTACCGTTTGCACCGCCATACTATACACAAAAAAAGCACCCAAATAACGTTTCAATTGTAATTGAGATTTTAACTCCTGCCACACTGATTTTAATTCTTTAAAACCATTAAAAACAATAGTCTTTGTTACTTTATTAGTATTCGTAAAATCGGGTAAATATTTATAGGTATAATGACTGAACCCAAACCACCACAACCCTACTAACACGAAAGAGTAACGCATTATTTGTAATTTATTTTCATCAGGAACAGATAATATCATTCCTAAATTAACAAGTAGTAAAATAACACTTCCTATATAACCCAAAGCAAAACCTTTTGCACTAGTAGCATCTTGTTGTTCTTTATAAGCAATGTCTGGAAGATAAGAATTGTAAAAAACCAAACTTCCCCAAAAGCCAATTAATGCCATCATATAAACAAGCAAACTTAGATAGATATGTGTAACTGAAAAAAAATACAGTAACATACACGCAACAGCTCCCATATAACAAAAGAAGCGCATAAATGTTTTTTTATTTCCTTTGTAATCTGCTATTCCTGATAGTATTGGTGAGAATATAGCTACTATTAAAAACCCTAATGCTGTAACATATGTTATTAATGGCACATGCGCTATTTGGCTACCAAAAACACTTATTTTATTAAGGTGTTGCTCTTTTAAATACCCTCCAATAAACAACGGAAATACTGCTGATACAATGGTTAGACTATACACTGAATTTGCCCAATCATAAAACGCCCATGCGTTAAGTGTTTTCTTATTTCCTTTTTTAAATTTCATACTATAGTATTAATTAGGCTTCATAAAAAAAAGCTGTTTGATTAAAAAATCAAACAGCTTCGAAAATACAAATTTATTTTACAACTATGGTAATTTTCTTCCTAATGGTCTAAAAGAAGTTACTCCAAATTTTTTAGCTTCTGCTTTACCAAAAGGTGCTAATTGTCTTAAATTTTTTATTCTACTATCACTAGAAGGGTGTGTGCTTAAAATTTCTGGCGGTGCTTTTCCTCCACTTGCTGCTTTCATGCGCTCCCATAGTTTTGGAGCTTCATCAGGGTTATACCCTGCAATTGCCATCAAAATCAATCCTATTTTATCGGCTTCAGTTTCATGACTTCTACTAAAAGGTAACATTCCACCTATTTGGCTACCCGTTCCGTAGGCTTGCATCCATAATTGTTGTTCTTGTGCACTTTTGTTTCCTGTAGCAACCATTACTCCTACTGCTCCTGCTTGTTGCAAAACCCCTGCTGTCATGCGTTGTCCTCCATGATCTGCTAGTGCGTGTGCAACTTCATGTCCCATAATAGCTGCTATTGCCGTTTCATTAGCCGCAACTGGCAAAATACCGGTATAAAATACTATTTTACCTCCAGGCATACACCAAGCATTTATTTTTTTATCGTCTACTAAATGATACTCCCATTTATAATCTTTTAAATACCCTTCGTGTCCGTTTGCATTCAACCAACGTGTTGCTGCTATTTTTATGCGTTCTCCTACACGAGTTATCATTTCGGCGTCTTTAGTTCCTGTAATCACCTTATTCTCTCCTAAAAATTGATCATATTGCTGAAATGCCATTGGAAACAATTGAGCATTACTATACATATTCATTGATTTTTTACCTGTAAACGGATTGGTTTTACATGCTGACACAACTAGTAATAACAATACGATTACAATACTATTTTTAATTTTCATTTTTTCTTTGCTTTAAGTTAATGACGTGTAAAGATAATCAATTTTATATTATTTTTTATATTTTCTATTTGAAGATGTGCAACACCTATTTACTTTTCCTCTACCTACTCCTAAAAACGTAAAATATTACTTATGTTTTCTGTTTTTTCTTTTTAGCGGCAGGAAACAATACATTGTTTAAAATTAAACGATATCCTGGTGAGGTTGGGTGTAAATCCAATTCGGTTTTAGGATCTCCAATACGGTGTTGGTAATCTTCAGGGTCATGCCCGCCATAAAACGTAAAAAACCCTTTTCCTTTTATTCCATGAATATAACGCGCTTCGCTATTGGTTTTATTTTCTCCTAATACTAAAACTGTAGCTTTTAAGGTTTTCCTATTAAAAGAGGTGGTTTGCCCCATAAACCCTTTTACTAACGTGGTATGATTTTGACACAACATGGTTGCGATTGGATCCCATTTTGCTGAAAATTGCATCAAACTAAAATAGTCCAATTCCTTTTTTATTTTTCGCTTTCGGGTCATATCAATATCTGAAAACTCATACACATTAGGACTGCGCTCCAAAGTAAAATCTTTAAAAGCGAAGGTATTTTTATAATTTAATTGCGCTTGGTAATTAGCATCACTGGGGTCACCATCAAACATGGGTTCACAAATATCTACTTCACTTGCCGCTAGGGCAATATCAAAACTATCTGTTGCGCTACACATAGCAAACATAAACCCTCCTCCTACTACATAATCTCTTATTTTTAAAGCTACTGCTCGTTTTTCTTCACTTACTTTTGTATAGCCTAATTTTTGTGCTAATGCTTCCAAATCTCGTTTGTTTTTAACATACCAAGGTGCGGCTTTAAAACTGCGATAAAATTTACCGTATTGCCCTGTAAAATCTTCATGATGCAAGTGTAACCAATCAAACAATAGCAATGCATCATTTAACACCTCTTCATCATAAATGGTTTTGTATGGTATTTCGGCATAGGTTAGTACCATGGTTACGGCATCATCCCATGGTAAATTTCCATTTGGGGCATATACTGCTATTTTAGGTGCTTTTTCTAAAATAATTGCTTCTTGGTTTTGCGATGGACTACTAATTCCCTGTAGTATTGCTTCCGTTTTTGCATTCGATAATATCTCAAATGAAACACCTCTTATGGTGCATTCTTGTCTTATCTCTGGAGCATCTGGTAACAAAAAAGAACCACCTCTATAATTTAACAACCATTTTACGGTTAGTTGTTTTTCTAAAGACCAATAGGTAATTCCGTATGCTTTTAAATGGTTTTTTTGCCCTTCCGCATCCATTGGTATTAATAGATAAGAAGCAAAAGAAGGTGCCGATAACAACCAAAAAGCAAGGTATAATAGTATTTTTTTCAAGAGATTTCTTTTTTAAAAAGGAAAGGTAAGTAATTAATACCTATTCGCAAAAGCTATAATATAAAAAGCACTAATTGCTAGCAATTAGTGCTTTTATACTGATTTCAGTTTGATATTATATTGCATTAAAACGGTACATCTCCGTCATCCTCTCCTGTATTCAATGCGCTACCAAATGCTTCTCCTGTTGACGGAAAAGAAGGAGGTAAAGCACTCGTGTCAAAAGCATCTGATGCATTCATAGAGGATTCTAAAGGCGTTGCAAAAGGTGTTGAAAAATCATCTAAATTATCAAATTTACCTAAATGACCAATAAACTTTAACCGAATGTTTTCTAAACTACCATTACGGTGTTTGGCTATGATAAATTCTCCTTGATTTGCGGTTGGACTATTGTCATCATCCCACTCATCAATTTTATAATATTCTGGTCTGAAGATAAACGAAACAATATCGGCATCTTGCTCAATGGCTCCAGATTCACGCAAATCAGATAGTAATGGACGTTTACTACCTCCACGAGATTCAACAGCACGTGACAACTGTGATAAGGCAATTACAGGAATTTCTAACTCTTTTGCTAATGCTTTTAAGTTTCGGGAAATGGTTGATATTTCTTGCTCACGATTTCCGTTTTTACCAGATCCTCCCGCCGTCATTAACTGCAAATAATCGACCATTATAATTTTTATATCGTGTTGTGAAGCTAAACGGCGTGCTTTTGCTCGTAAATCAAAGATAGAAAGTGATGGCGTATCATCAATAAACAACGGTGCTTTTTCTAAATCTTTTACTTTTACATTCAATTGCTCCCATTCGTGTTTTTCTAAATTACCTGTTCTTAATTTTTCTGAAGACAAACCTGTTTCTGACGATATTAAACGGGTAATTAATTGTACGGATGACATCTCTAAAGAGAAAAAGGCAACACCTTTACCTGTTTCTACAGCAATATTACGTGCCATGGTTAAGGTTAGTGCTGTTTTACCCATACCCGGACGTGCGGCTATAATGATTAAATCAGACGGTTGCCATCCAGATGTCAATTTATCCAATTTATGAAAACCAGTAGCTACCCCACTCATTCCCTCTTTATTAGCTATTTCTTGTATTCTATTTTTGGCTTGTATTACCAAATCACGAGCGGTTTCGGTCGATTTTTTAATATTACCTTGTGTTACTTCATAAAGTTTTGATTCGGCTTTGTCTAATAAGTCAAAAACATCGGTAGTTTCATCATAGGCGTCTTCAATAATTTCATTGGAAATTTTAATTAAACTACGTTGAATAAATTTTTGTAAAATAATACGCGAATGAAACTCAATATGTGCTGACGAGGACACTTTTTGACTTAAAGAAATCAAATAAAAATCGCCTCCAACTGCTTTTAACTTTTCGTCCTTTTTTAATTGGTTAGAAACTGTTAATATGTCAATAGGCTCCGAGTTTTCAAAGAGTTTAAAAATGGCTTCAAAAATATATTGATGGGCTTGTTTGTAAAAAGCTGCGGGTTGTAATATATCAATTACCTCATCAACTCCTTTTTTATCAATCATTAAAGCCCCAAGCACAACTTCTTCTAAATCAATAGCTTGTGGTGGTATTTTTCCTTTTTCTAAGCTAATTAATTTGCTTTTATCTATTGGGTGTCCTTGTATTATTTTTGATTTTTCCATTGGTACGAAAGTACTACTATTTTTAGTTTTTAAGTGTGTAGAGTAATGAACAGGTAATGAACAATTAAGATGTTCATAACTCCTTTATTTTGTTAATATCGGTAAAAAAAACCGAAGCGTAGACTTCGGTTTTTTTTTTAAAGTATTGAGTTTAAAAGCACCTACTCATTAAAGTCACCCATTTTGGAATATTTTTCCATTCGCTGTGACACTAAATCGGTTGGTGATAACTTTTCAAATTTTTGATATGCTTTTTTTATTGCTGCGGCTACATTTTTAAATACTACTTCTCTATGACGATGCGCTCCACCAAGAGGTTCTGCTACAATTTCATCTACTACTTTTAATTGCATTGCATCTTCAGCTGTTAGTTTTAGAGCTTCTGCTGCTGTTTCTTTATGTTCCCAACTGCGCCATAATATTGATGAACAGTTTTCTGGAGAAATTACTGAATACCAAGAGTTTTCTAACATTAATATTTTATCGCCCACACCTATTCCTAATGCTCCTCCAGATGCACCTTCACCTATAATTACACAAATAATTGGCACTTTTAAGCGTGTCATTTCTAAAATATTACGTGCAATAGCCTCTCCTTGCCCTCTTTCTTCTGCTTCTAATCCTGGGTATGCTCCTGGAGTATCAATAAAAGTAACTACAGGTATTCCAAATTTTTCTGCTGATTTCATTAAACGCAATGCTTTACGATATCCTTCAGGATTTGCCATTCCGAAATTACGGTATTGACGGGTTTTGGTATTGTGTCCTTTTTGCTGACCAATAATCATAAATGATTGCCCATTTATTTTACCTAAGCCACCTACCATAGCTTTATCGTCTTTTACATTACGGTCACCGTGAAGTTCTAGAAATGTATCACCACAAAGGGCTTTTATATAATCTAATGTATATGGTCTTTGCGGGTGACGTGACATTTGTACGCGTTGCCATGCAGAAAGGTTTCCGTAAATCTCTTTCTTTGTTTCGTCTAATTTTTTCTGAATGTTTTTACAAGTATCGGTTACATCAACATCGCTTTCCTCGCCTATTAATTCACACTTGCCTAACTGTTCTTCTAGTTCCTTTATTGGAAGTTCAAAATCTAAATATTCCATAATCCTTATTAATAAGATTTGTTTTTCGTTATCGCAAATATAAATACTTTCCTTTTCTTATTTACTGAATAGTATATTAATTTCCAATTTTTTATACATCTAAGGTTCTAATATATCGTATTAACTTAAAAATAAGCAACTTAGTTATTTTTTTTCTTCAGTTTATAGAATCCATTTAAGAGTACTGTTACTAATATAACAACTGCTCCAATGTAAAATGTAGTGGTCATTTTTTCGGTTTCAGGAAAAATAATTACCGCCAATACTATAGCATAAATTGGCTCTAAATTAATGGTTAGCATGACTGTAAAGGCACTTAATTGTCTCAGTAGGTCTATAGATACGATAAAGGCATAGGCGGTACAAACACTACTTAATATAAACAACCATAAATAATCTAAGGGTTGTATTATAAAAAAAGAATCGGAAAATAGTGTGCCTTCAAAAGTTATATATAGTGTTATTGCTAATACACCAAAAAGAATTTCATAAAAAGAAATTACTGAGGGCAATTGCTCTTTTACAAAATCGGCATTATAAACGGAAAATAAAGCTGATAAAAAAGATGATAACAGTGCAAAAAAAATACCTAACTGCAAAGCTATTGCCGAACTATAAATGATATACAATCCTAAAATAGCTAAAAGTCCGAAGCACAACTCTATAGGGTTAATACGTTTTCGTTTTACAATGGCTTCAATAAAAATGGTAAAAAAAGCACCCGTACTCATGGTTGCCAACGCTATGGAAATATTAGATATTTTTATGGCGTAAAAAAAGGTTATCCAGTGTAATGCAATGACAATACCTCCAAATACATATTGAAAAAATTGTTTTCTTGAAATTCTTAAATTGTGTTTTTTATACACAATATACAAATACATAAAAACACTTGCTAAGATCATTCTAAACCACACTAATGGGATGGCGCTAATTGAAAGTAACTCACCTAAAACAGCGGTAAATCCCCAAATAAAAACAATGAGGTGTAATTGTAAATAACTGGAGAGTTTAGCGTTTTGCACGGTTTAATAAATAGATTGCTAATATCCCAAATAAAATATTGGGTGACCAAACGGCTAATATCGGATTAATGCCTGATTGTTCTGCCATGACACTAAATATTTTATCCATAAACACAAAGATAAAAGCAAGAGCTATGCCTAAAGCTAAATTTACACCCATTCCTCCCCTTCGTTTCATTGCCGATACAGCGACTGCTATAATGGTTAAAATAAATGCTGAAAACGGTATACTCCAACGTTTGTATTTTACTACTTCATACTTATTGACACTGGTAGATCCTAAGCGTTTTTCTTTTTCAATAAATTTCAATAAATCAGGATAACTTAACGTTTCTGCAATATACTCTACGGGTGTTAATGCATCCAATTCAAAATTAAAAACAGTATCTTTTCTTCTTTTATTAATGATAACATCATCATTTTTTCCAATATATCGGATTACATAGTTGGTTAAGCGGTAAACCGAATCTTTTTCTCTAAATTGTATTTTAGTAGCGCTTATTTTATGAGTTAACTTAGTGCCTTCAAAGTGCTCTAACGTAAAGTTATATGCCGATTTTTTTTCAGAATTGAAACTAGAAGCATATAAAAACTCTTTGTCGTTTATTTGCCTAAATACCTCACCTGTTTCTCTATTTTTTCTATGTTTATATAATTGCCCATAATAAAACTCGTTGTATTTTCTACTTGCGTCTGGCAATATATACATCCCAACTATAAAAAAGAAAATGGCAATAAAGGTTGAACCTATTAAGTAAGGTCTTAAAAAACGGGTAAAAGAAATACCAGAACTTAAGATGGCTATAATTTCGGTTTTATTTGCCAACTTTGAAGTAAACCATATTACTGATAAAAATAAAAACAACGGAAATAACAAATACCCCATGTGTATGGTGAAATTTTTATAATATTCCATTATTGCTAAAAAGGGAACTTTATTTTCAATCATATTATCTACCTTTTCTGATAGATCTATCATTATTCCGATAGGAATAAACAGCATCAACATGGTGAAAAACGTACCTATATAGCGTTTTAATATGTATTTATCTATAATTTTTAGCATTACAAGCGTTTATCCATTTGTTTTACCATTTTATCTTTCCACACTCTAAAATCACCCGCAATAATATGTTTACGTGCTTCACGTGTCAACCATAAATAAAACCCTAAATTATGTATGGTAGCAATTTGCTTTCCTAACATTTCATTTACAGTAAATAAATGGCGTACGTATGCTTTGGAATAATACGTATCTACCCAAGTGATATTCATATCATCAATAGGAGAAAAATCAGCTTCCCATTTCTTGTTTTTGATGTTAATGGTACCATGGGCAGTAAATAACATTCCGTTACGTGCATTACGGGTTGGCATTACACAATCAAACATATCTACTCCTAAAGCAATGTTCTCTAATATGTTAATAGGCGTACCTACTCCCATTAAATAACGTGGTTTATCTTCTGGTAAAATACTACAAACAATATCCGTCATTTCATACATTTCTGGAGCAGGTTCCCCTACAGATAAACCTCCAATTGCATTACCAACTGCTCCTGAATTTGCAATATATTCGGCAGATTGCTCTCTCAAATCTTTATACGTACTCCCTTGAACTATTGGAAAAAATGCTTGATCAAAACCATATTTAGTAGGTGTTTTTGCATTGTGAGTAATACATCTATCTAACCAACGATGCGTCATGTGCATGGACCGTTTGGCGTAATGATAATCACATGGGTATGGCGTACATTCATCAAAAGCCATAAAAATATCAGCTCCAATACTGCGCTGAATATCCATTGAAAATTCTGGTGAAAAAAAATGTGTAGAACCATCTATATGACTCTTAAACTTTACTCCTTCCTCCTTTATTTTACGATTTGCTGATAAAGAATATACTTGATATCCTCCAGAATCGGTTAGCAAAGGTCGGTCCCAATTCATAAATTTATGCAAACCACCCGCTTTTTCTAAAATTTCAGTACCTGGTCTTAAATATAAATGATAGGTATTTCCTAAAATAATATCGGGATTAACCTCGTCCGTCAACTCTTTTTGGTGTACTCCTTTTACAGTACCAATAGTACCTACAGGCATAAAAATTGGTGTTTCAATAACACCATGAGCCGTTGTCATTTTCCCAGCTCTCGCTTTAGAAAGTGCATCTTTTTGTTTTATTTCAAATTGCATATATCAAATTCAATGTATTGGCAAATATAACAACTTACCAATAAGATTTTCTTAATAAAATCAAAATTGTTAGTAAAATCATTTTTTCGTTAATAAATGATAAGCGCATACCTTTGGGGTAGTAAATAAAAACCCTATTTTTGACGAATAAATTAAAATCACAACATGTCAATAACACAATTAGAAAAACAAGTTACTCAAGTACGTAGAGATATCGTGCGTATGGTTCATAAAGTAAGTTCTGGTCACCCTGGAGGTTCTTTAGGATGTGCTGAATTTTTAGTTTCTCTTTACGGAGAAGTTTTGAAAAAAGATGCTAAAAATTTTACTATTGATGGTAAAGGCGAGGATTTATTCTTTTTATCAAACGGACACATTTCTCCTGTATTTTATAGTGTATTAGCACGTAATGGATATTTCCCTGTATCAGAATTAAACACTTTTAGATTATTAAATTCTCGTTTACAAGGACACCCAACTACCCATGATGGTTTAGAAGGTGTGCGTATTGCTTCTGGATCTTTGGGGCAAGGAATGAGTGTTGCTATTGGAGCATCATTAGCTAAAAAATTAAATGGAGAAGATACTACCATTTATAGTTTACATGGTGATGGCGAGTTACAAGAAGGGCAAAATTGGGAAGCCATTATGTACGCTGCTGGTAATAATATCGACAATTACATCGCTACTATTGATTACAATAAAAAACAAATTGATGGTGCTACGGATACCGTTTTACCACTAGGAGATTTAAGAGCTAAGTTTGAGGCTTTTGGTTGGATTGTTTTAGATATTGAAAAAGGGAACGATATTGATGCTATCTTAAAAGGATTAGCACTTGCTAAAAGTAAATTAGGTAACGGTAAACCTGTTTGCATTTTATTACATACTGAAATGGGTAACGGTGTTGATTTTATGATGGGCACACACGCGTGGCATGGCAAAGCACCTAATGATGAGCAACTAAAAAGTGCTTTAGCACAAAATCCAGAAACTTTAGGCGACTACTAATCGCGGGGCGATAGCCAAATAAACTTTTTACAACTTTTAAATAATATCGCTTTAGCGAAAGAGATTATGAAAAAACATATAGATCAAGGAAAAAATGATACACGCTCTGGCTTTGGAGCTGGTTTAGCGGAATTAGGAAGGACGAATCCTAATGTTGTTGCACTTTGTGCCGATTTAATAGGTTCTTTAAAAATGGATAAATTTATTGAAGAAAACCCTGAACGTTTTTTTCAAATTGGTATTGCAGAAGCTAACATGATGTGTATTGCTGCTGGTTTAACTATTGGAGGAAAAATACCATTTACAGGTACTTTTGCTGCTTTTTCTACAGGAAGAGTGTACGATCAAATCAGACAATCAATTGCTTATTCTGGTAAAAATGTAAAAATATGTGCGTCTCACGCTGGAGTTACTTTAGGAGAGGATGGTGCAACACACCAAATTTTAGAAGACATTGGCTTGATGAAGATGTTACCTGGTATGGTGGTTATTAATCCTTGTGATTACAACCAAACCAAAGCCGCTACTATTGCTATTGCAGATTATGACGGTCCTGTTTACTTGCGTTTTGGACGACCAAAAGTAGCCAATTTTACACCTGTAGATCAAAAATTTGAAATTGGTAAAGCAGTACAGTTAACTGAAGGAACTGATGTTACTATTGTTGCAACTGGTCATTTGGTTTGGGAAGCACTACAAGCTGCTGAACAATTAGAAGCAGATGGTATTCGTGCAGAAGTAATTAACATACACACCATAAAACCTTTGGATGATGCTGCCATATTAAAATCGGTTGCAAAAACGGGTTGTATTGTTACTGCTGAAGAACATAACTTTTTAGGTGGTTTAGGTGAAAGTATTGCACGTGTATTAGCATTAAACACTCCTACCCCACAAGAATTTATAGCTACTAATGATACTTTTGGTGAATCTGGCACACCTGCTCAATTAATGGATAAATACGGTTTAAATGACAAAGCAATTGTTGCAGCCGTTAAAAAAGTTATGAAAAGACAATAGGTTATTTAAAATAATTTTCTATATTTGTATTATCTAAATAAGTCAATATAATTCTTAAAACATATTAAGATTAATTATAATCTTTAAAACGTTAAATACTTTTTTTCAGAGTGTTTTTTTATAGTTAATTACCCCGAAAAACTGCCAGAAATGGCGGTTTTTCTTTTTTACAACTGTTTATTATTTCTCCAAAAAAAGCTGCACCCTTTTTCGCAAAGTATACAGCTTATCGTTTTTATATAACTACAATTTTCTACGTTTTCGTTCTGTTTTTAATAAATTTAATTCGCGTGTTGTTTGTCCTGCTACCGAAGTATTTTCTTCAGCTCTACGTATTAGATACGGCATCACATCTTTTACAGGACCAAAAGGTAAATATTTTGCTACATTATAACCCGCATTAGATAAGTTATAACTAATATGATCACTCATACCGTATAATTGACCAAACCAAACCGAATCATCATTTCTAGCTATATTGTTTTCCAACATTAACTTCATTACTAAATAAGAACTTTCTTCATTATGTGTCCCTGCAAATAAAGATAATCGATCATGGTTAGCAATCATATAGCGTACTCCTGCATCAAAATTAGCATCTGTAGTAATTTTATTTTCACAAATAGGTGTTGGATATCCTTTTTCTTGTGCGCGTTCATTTTCTTTTTCCATATACGCTCCTCGCACCAATTTCATCCCTATATAAAAGCCATCTTCTATTGCTGTTTTATGTAGTTTTTTCAAATACTCCAATCGGTCATGACGATACATTTGCAAGGTATTATATACAATTGCTTTTTCAGTATTGTATTTACGCATCATTTGCGTTATTAAATCATCTGCTGCGTTTTGCATCCAACTTTCCTCGGCATCTATCAACAACTTTACATCTTTCTCTTTTGCTAATGCACAAACTTGATCATAACGTCTAACTACTCTACCCCACTCCTGTTGTTCTAAGTGTGACAACTTCTCTTTATTTGTTATTTTCTCATATAATCCAATACGACCAAAACCTGTTGGCTTAAAAACTGCAAAAGGTATGGCTTCTTTTTCTTTTACAAAATCAAGAAGCTTAATGGTCATATTATAGGCTGTATTAAATTGCGCCTCATCTTCTTTTCCTTCTACTGAATAGTCTAGCACACTACATACTTTTTTAACATACATCTTGTCTATTACTGTCAAACAATCGTCCTCAGATATTCCTCCGCAAAAATGATCAAAAACAGTAGCTCTTATTAACCCTTCTACAGGTAAATGAGCTTTTAAAGCAAAATTTGTCATTGCTGTACCAATGCGCACTAACGGCTCATTAGCAATCATTTTAAATAAAAAATAAGCTCGTTCTAATTCAGAATCTTTTTTAAGTGCAAAAGCAATTTCGGTATTATTAAAAAGGGATTTCATAAAGTTATTTTATTTTGACATACAAATTTATAAAATTTTAAAGGATTACTCTCTTCTTTTATTTCTGTATCTCTAAAAAAAGATTACTTTCGTTTTTATGAAACCTATTTTCTCTAAAAATTCAGTCGTTTATTTTAATAGCGACTGCTATACGGCAATCAATCAACATTTAAAAAACAACAATTACTCTACTGTATTCATTATTGTAGACACTAATACCATTGAGTTTTGTTATCCAACATTCATACAAGATTTAGAATGCGACATTCCCATTGAAGTCATACAGATTGACGCTGGAGAGGAAAACAAAAACCTAGAAACTTGTACGGGTGTTTGGAGTGCTTTGTCAGATTTAGATGCAGACAGAAAATGCTTACTCATAAATATTGGTGGTGGCGTTGTTACCGACTTAGGTGGTTTTATAGCCTCCACTTTTAAACGAGGAGTGCATTACATAAATGTACCCACAAGCTTATTGGCTATGGTAGATGCCTCTGTTGGCGGAAAAACAGGTGTGGATTTAGGTAGTCTTAAAAATCAAATTGGAGTGATCAATAATCCTGAAATGGTACTTATTGACACCCAATACCTAAAAACACTTCCTCAAAATGAAATGCGATCTGGTTTAGCTGAAATACTAAAACACGGTTTAATTGCGGATACTCTGTACTGGAAAAAAGTTAGTAACCTATCAGGATTATCTACAAATGACTTGGATGCTATTATTTACCAATCAGTAGGTATTAAGAATGACATTGTCATGCAAGACCCACAAGAAAAAGGATTGCGTAAAAGTTTGAATTTTGGTCATACATTAGGACATGCTATTGAGTCTTATTTTTTAGAAAACACTAGTAAAGGAAAACTACTTCATGGCGAAGCGGTAGCTATAGGAATGGTGTTGGCTTGCTATTTAAGCACTCAACTAACCCATTTTAATACAACGGATTGCAAACAAGTTAAGAGCATTATTGGCAGTTTATTTAAAAAAACAACCTTCACTACTACCGATATTACAGCTATTATTCACTTGCTAAAATTTGATAAGAAAAATAGCTATGGTAATGTCAACTTTGTACTTTTAACTGCTATTGGTACTCCAAAAATAGATTGTGTTGTTCCTAATAATCTTATTCTAGAAGCTTTTAAATATTATCTTTCCTAAACAAAAAAGCCAACTCATAATTAAGTTGGCTCCGTTTATTAAATACTGTAAAATTACGATTTTTCTTCTTTCATTTCTTTAAAAATGGTTTGCATTAATCGCTTTTTGTCATTAATACTCTCCTCCATAGAAATCATGGTTTCCGTACGGTATACTCCTTCTATTTCATCTATCATAAAAATGACATCTTTAGCGTGCTTTGTGTTTTTAGCACGTATTTTACAGAAAATATTAAATTTACCTGTTGTAATGTGTGATACGGTTACATACGGTATTTCTTTTATGCGTTCTAAAACAAAACCTGTTTGTGATGATTTATTTAAAAACACACCTACATAAGCAATAAACGAGTATCCAAATTTTTCATAATTTACTTTTAATGTTGAACCTTTAATAATGCCCGATTCTTCCATTTTTTTTACTCTAACATGCACGGTTCCTGCTGATATTAACAACTTTTTTGCTATATCCGTAAAAGGAACCCTTGTGTTTTCAATTAACATCTCCAAAATTTGATGATCCACTTCATCCAATTTAAACTTCGCCATATTTTTTTATGTGTTTTTTTTTATAATTCAGGCGAAAATAAACATTTTTACTAACTAAACAAGAAGTTTTCTTAACACATCTTCATTATTTATTGATATTTTTTTAATTATTGATAATAATTTAGGGATTTTAGTATTTTCATTGATTACAACCTCTCCATTTTGCGCATCCAACTCTTTATGTCCAAAAAATTCAGTTAAATCACCTGTCTTCGCTAATTTGGGTATAAATTTCACTTCACCATTCATTAAAACCTCATCATATTGTATTGCTACATCAATAATTTCATGATATTGTTTTTTTACATTTCTTATGATTACATCAAAAAAGAGTTTTTTATTTTCAGGCAACTTAAAATAAGGTTGATAATTTTCTCCTAAATTAGTTGTAAAAGCAATAGCATTAAAAGCTTCCATTAACGCTTTAAATAGATACTTACGAGTCTTTTCTCTATCATAATCTTCAGGATAATGACCCGCTTCAAATAAAATTGTTGGAGTATGCAACGACTGAAAAGTATCACCTACACAATTAATATTAAAGGCATCATTGTAGCGCGATATTTGACTTGGTAATTCATCTTGCAACGCATTCGCTATACAAGCCACTACCTCCATTGCTTTCTTTCTTGTTTCCGTAACAGCGCGTTGCTCATCTTCTGCTGGAGATAAAAAAGATAATACAGATGAATTTGCCGAATATCCTGTACTAAAAATAGTGCGCTGCCCATGTAAATTAAGGCAATAGTGTGGCTTATACTCATCATACACCATCCTTAACACACTACTTTCTGGTTGTGTTCGTTTTTGAGCATCTCTATTTAAATCGATTAAATTAGCATTTAAACGTGTATAATAGGTTGCACCATCCGGATTTAAAATAGGAATGATACAAAATGTACACGCATCCAATAGTTTACTAATTTCCTGATTATCCAAATGCAAACAGTTTAAGAAATCAAAAACCGCCTTTGTAGTAGTCGTTTCATTTCCATGCATTTGTGACCATAGCAAAATTCGCTTTTCTCCCGAACCAAAAGTATAGGTGTAAATTGGTTTTTTTTCTACAGAAAAACCTACAGTTTCTATTTTTATATAAGGAAGATGTTTATCATGTAATGCTTCTATTTGAGTAATATCAATATACCTTCCTTTTAAATTTTCTTCTTTAATTTCTTGATACTTTATCATATTGTATTTTATGTATGATACAAATGTAAACATTCTATTATTTACAATTGTAAACACACAAAAAGCATCATCTTGTTTACAATTGTATTTAATCATACCCTCTCTTATCTTGATGTTATTACTCTTTTATTTCAAAAAATACCAGTCCACCTAAATGCTTTATCGTCAGCTTATTAGATATCTTTACCTAAAGTTATTGTTTGTTTTTTTATCGATTTAAAAACGACTTACCTTTGTATGTTGTATTATTTTGTGTACATTTGTAAACATAAAATTCAACTATGAAAGACTTGGTTAACTTTACAACTCGTTTACAAAAATTACTTGCTTATTATGAGCTTTCTGCATCTGGTTTGGCTACCAAAATTGGTGTACAACGCTCTAGTATTTCGCATATTGTTTCTGGAAGAAATAAACCCAGTTTAGATTTTATCATCAAATTATTAGACACCTTTGATGAAGTTTCTTTTGATTGGATTATAAACGGAAAAGGTGCTTTTCCAAAATCAGAAGCCCCTACTCCAATTTCAAAACCTACTGAAAACTTATTTACAAGTGCAACTGAAAAAAGGTCAAATCCTATTGTTGAAAAAAAAATACCATTATCTCATTTAGAAAATTCTCCAAATACGCTAAAAGAAAATACGACTCGAGTATTGGATAAAATTATACTACTTTATAAAGATGGAAGTTTTGAATCGTATAAAAAATAAAATAGTGATTTCAGATGATCTAAAAAATTAAACCTTTTGACAATCGTTCAACAATTATTATTTTTTATTCATATTGTTCCATAAAAATTGGAGGTTGCTTATAATTTAAGTAATTTGCTTTTAAATAATACTTACACGTATACTAAATGAAGCGAATTTTATTAACTGGAGGTCCTGGCACAGGAAAAACTACTGTATTACAACATTTAAAAGATAGAGGACACACTTGTTTTGAAGAGGTTTCAAGAGCAATTATTCTAGAAGCTCAAGAAAACGGAATTGAGCAACTTTATTTAACACATCCCGAAGCGTTCAATAACAAACTATTAAAGGGTAGAATACAACAGCACCTAGATTGTGAAACCATTAATACTGATTTTATCTTTTTAGACAGAGGCATACCGGATATTATTGCCTATAACAATTATATTAATGTAGCAAATAGCAATAGTGCAATAAAAGCAACACAGCAATATCTCTATGATTTTGTTTTTGTGTTTCCACCATGGAAAGATATTTATAAAAAAGACAATGAACGCTATGAAACTTATGAAGAAGCTGTAAAAATATATGAAGATTTAAAGAAAACGTATTTAAATTTAGGATATGAAGTTTTAGAAATCCCTATAGACACAGTTAATGAACGCACCAATTACATTTTAAATATTGTAGAATATTCTTGAAAATGTTAAAAAAACCTTTAGACGTTTTAAAAAAATATTGGGATTATCACAGCTTCCGACCACAACAAGAGGCTATCATAAACAGTGTTTTAAACAAACAAGATACTTTTGTATTGCTACCTACAGGAGGAGGAAAGTCTATTTGCTACCAAATACCCACCCTATTAAGAGATGGTATTTGCTTAGTGGTATCGCCATTAATTGCTTTAATGAAAGATCAGGTGCAACAATTAAAACAAAAAGGCATTCCTGCTATTGCACTAGATAGTTCTTTACGTTATACCGATTTGAATCGGGAATTAGACAATTGTCTTTACGGAAATTATAAATTCATATACATTTCTCCAGAGCGATTACAGTCGGAGTTACTGATTAACAGATTACCAAACTTAAACATTAACGGCATTGCTGTAGATGAAGCTCACTGTATATCACAATGGGGTAATGATTTTAGACCTGCATATTCTAATATTCAACACATTAAAAAATTATTACCTAATACTCCTATTATTGCCGTAACCGGTAGCGCAAAACCAAAGGTTGTTGATGATATTATTCGCAATTTACAACTTCAAAATACAGCTATTTTTAAAAGTTCATTCCGAAGAAAAAATTTAGCGTATATGGTTTTTGAAACCCGCAACAAACAACAAAGAATACTACAAATTGTTACTAAAAACAAGCAATCTTCTATTATTTATGTAAGCAATCGGAATAAAACTCAGCAAATTGCGCAATTTTTACAAGACAATGCCATTAGCGCAACCTATTATCATGGAGGCTTAACTACAAAGCAAAAAGACACTCATTTTAAATTATGGATGCTAAATGATGCTCAGGTAATGGTTGCTACCAATGCCTTTGGGATGGGAATTGACAAGCCTGATGTAAAGACGGTAATTCACATTAACTTACCTGAAAACATTGAAAATTACTATCAAGAAGCAGGAAGAGCAGGGAGAAATGGCGACAAAGCATTTGGTCTCATTTTATATGAAAAAGACGATATTAAGCGGCTACAAAAAAGAGCTTTAAGTGCCTTACCGACTGTTGATGATGTGAAATTTATATACCGGAAGCTCTGTAGTGCAGCAGGAATTGCGTATCAAGAGGGAGAAATGGAAACTTTTGATTTTAACATCCACCACTTTTCATTGTTTTACAAGGTGAATATTCATAAAATAATACACACACTTACTTTTTTAGATCGTCAAGGGGTGTTGCGTTTTCAAAAGGAATTTAAAAGTAAAACAACCCTTCAATTTTTAGTTGACAACTATAATTTAATTCGTTTTATTGAAAATAATAAGCAATACAACGCACTCATTAATTTTATTATCCGTAAACATACTGGTGGTTTTGATGCTCCAATTACCATTAATTTAAACCAGATTAGCGCAAAATTAGAACTAAAAAAAGAAATCATAAAAGAGTATCTTTTGGTTTTAGAAAAAAAGGAAATCATTAAGTTACACTTGTTTGATTCCGATATCAACATTACCCTTTTGCTACCAAGAGAAGATCACCGTACCATTAACCCTATTGCGAAATATTTAACACTACAAAATACACTTAAAGTCAATCAAGTGGAAGCTATTATTGATTATGTAACCAATACTTCTACTTGTAAAGAAAAATTATTATTACATTATTTTGGAGAAAAAACAGAAATCAATTGTGGTGTATGTTCTTATTGTATTGCTGATAAAATAAATATTATTAAAAATATTCCTGATTGTAAAGCGAAAATACTAGCCTTATTGACTACTCAAAAAAGGGCTACCGTTAATCAGCTTGTTACACGGTTAAAAATTAATGAAGCTACAATAGTAAAAGCATTACACGAGCTATTGGATAACCAAGAAGTTATTCAACAATTTGACCAATATGTATTCATACAAAAATAGCATTTCAGATTACTGAAACGCTATTTTTATACTTTATCATTCTCAAAAATAAAAGTTCCTAAAACCAATGCGGTATCTCCACCCCCATCTTATTTTTAATAACGAACTATTTTAATACTATCAGTATCAAAACCAAAACCTGTACTACCAATAATGGAACTAGTAGGTAATAGGTTTGAGTTAAGCATTCCTTCATTTTTAATGGAGATACCTACAGATAAAAAGGTAGTTTTAAGAATACTATCATTTTTTAAAAAAGATTTAGTCATTATGTATTTTCCAGATGGTTCAATCTTTTTATTAATTACAGAGTCCTTATAGCATTTACGGTGTGGTACGTTCCTTTTCTGATACTTAATTGTAAACTTTTAACTTGATGATAAAAATGCCAATTATAACAATATTCATTAGCTGTTTCAATAACATCATAATTAATATCTTTTTTTAAAATTGGTGTAAAAGAAGCTATTTCTTGTCTGATACTATCAATTGTTACTAAAGAAATATTATAATGTTTACTTAAAGGTATACTATCACTGTAATAACTATATTTTGATGGAGTATGATAATACCGTTGTCGAGTGCCTCCTACCAAATATAACGGCGTGTTATTAACATATAAACCAATATCATTTGTTGCAATAACTTTATCATCTTTATCAAACAACCTTATCTGCACCTGCGAAGCTTTTCCTGTATCTATATTTGTGCTAATTCCTATTTGAGCGCCAAATTGAGCATTAGAATCAATTAAGAGTGTAGATACTTTTTCACTACAACTACTTAATAAAAAAATACAATTACGACTAATTGCCTACTATATATAATATCTCTGATTTTTTTGTTTATAAAGTTTATCATTATGATGAATTTATATTTTTTTATAACTGTGCTTTTTGAGTAATTACAGTCAATAAAGTGTTTATTTAAAAATGGTTCCAAATATTTTATCCCAAATAACAGTATAAAATCCGAAATTTTTATTATCGTATTGATGATGTGTCTTATGAAAAATATGATTGCAAAATAACAAAGGTTGTTTAGTTGACCTTGTATTCAAATGACCAATAACACCTAGTAGCCAGTTCAAAAAAATAAAAAGTAAAAAACTGTACAAATTTAATGAACATAAGAGAGCAAAAGCGGTTAATAATAATCCGAATAATAATGATTCTACTGGCTCCATTACATACAAACTAATAGCATTAAAGCACTTATGACTATGGTGTTTTTTATGAAATTTTTTGAATGGCCACACGTAATGTGATATAACATGTAATACATACATTAAAAAATCAAATCCAATATAGAGTAATATAAAATGGTTTATAAAATATTTTTCTGTAATAAAGTTAATGTTTCCATTTTTAAACAATAAATAACCTGGTATAGCTACCAGTATATTTATAGTGAGCACCTTAATACTATTATACACATCTTGTTTTGACAGTGCTAATGTTTGGTGATTGTACATTTTTGACCAAGAAAAACTTATTACTATGGCCAGAAAATACATTGCTAAATTGGCTAAAATTAGCAGTACCCAAAACGTATATGAATTTTTAAAAAGTTGCATTAGTATTTATTTTCTAGTAAATTAAAAAGTTTATCTGTTTTTAAGGTGCGGTTTCAAGAATAGCTGATATTTTATTTATCTTGTAGCGCCTTTAACAATTGTTTTTTTGATAAATCTCTAACTTTTTTAACGCGTTTGCCTTCTTTGTATTCTTTATATCTATATGTTTTTTTATTTTCACTGTATCTTATGATAATACCATTGTATGGTTTTCCTTTTTTTATAGCGCAATGCGCAATAGGTTCTTTCATTTTATTTAAGTAAAAATAGGCTTCTACATCAAAATGTTTATTCATAAATAGATTTTCAGTAGTTAAAAAATCTATGAAATCAAAGTTTTCTCCTGTTTCAAATTTTGGATGTACTATGATGCTGTATTTTATGTTTTTAGCTTCTATAGTTACTTTACCTTGTTTATCTATATAATATTTTAAATCTAATCCTGCTTCTTTAAAAGAGATATCTATTTTGGTGATTTTGTTTTTGTTATATTCAAGTGTACCTGCTTTTTTAAAGTCTTTGTATAGAATTACTTTTGCTTTGTCTTTGGTTTTGTTTAAATAGATAAGTTCATTTATAATTTTACCTGAAGTGGTTTTTGTAACAATGCCTGTATCCGAATAAGTTACTATTGCTTTGACTTCATCTCCATAAGAATTTAAAATTTCTGTTTTAACTGTTTCTCCGTTCTCATACTGTTGTAAAAATTTTAAATTGTATTTATTGGTTATTTTAATTCCTTGAAATGGTCTTCCACTTTTGTAAATAATACTGTCCGTTTTTATAAAAGATAATTCTTTTACGTAGCCTGAATATTGCTTACCATCTTTAAGACCTTCTTGAAAATGTAATACTTTAAACGTATCGTTTTCAATAGTGTAAAAAGACCCATTGTATGGTTTTTCATTTTTATAAGAACCTTGAATATTTTGTGTATCACTTACTTTATAGGTATGCCATA
The DNA here is from genome assembly GCA_024280635.1 of Bacteroidota bacterium. Taxonomy (GTDB): domain Bacteria; phylum Bacteroidota; class Bacteroidia; order Flavobacteriales; family Flavobacteriaceae. Next base: position 22,385 of record JAJRPS010000056.1, read on the forward strand.
TTTCATTAACTAGCTTCCCTACTTTGTGTGTTTTTGTGTTGATTAAAACTTCTGTTAAATCGTCATTTATATCATATTGTTTTTCTAATCCGTCTTTTAAACCATTTTTGTAAGTTGATAT
>JAJRPS010000057.1 GCA_024280635.1 Bacteroidota bacterium
AGTATAGCTTAACCGACAAAGTGTCTTTAAAAATGGGACGTCAAGAAATTGTATATGACGATTCAAGAATATTTGGTAATGTAGGTTGGGCACAACAAGCACGTAGTCATGATGCGTTTTTAGTAAAATATGTACCTAATAAAAACCACAGGATTGATGTTGGTTTAGCACTTAGTGCTGATGGTGAAACATTAAATGATGTTGTCTATTCTGGAGTAGCAGGATATAAAGATTTCCAATATGCTTGGTACCATGGTAAATTTGATAAATTAGGTTTAAGTGTTTTAGCGTTAAATACAGGTGTTGAATTTGATAACGGTTATGACAATGATAAAGAAGTAGATTATATGCAAACTTTAGGCTCTCGCGTAACTTATAAATCAGGAAAATTATCAGCAAATGGTGCACTTTACACTCAAATGGGTAAAATTGCAGAAAACAACGTTAGTGCTTTATACTATACAGCTAATGTAGGGTATAAAATTACAGATAAATTTAGTGCAGCATTAGGATATGAATTCTTGTCAGGTAAAGATCAAAATGATACCGATACCGACATGAAATCATTCGCACCATTATTTGGTACCAACCATAAATTTAACGGATGGATGGATTATTTTTATGTAGGTAACCATGGTGCATCTGTAGGTTTACAAGATATTAATGCAACTTTTGCGTATAAATCAGGTAAGTTTTCAGCTAAGGTAGTACCACATTTATTCGCATCAGCAGCAGATGTATATGAAACCTCTACAGGAGATAAAATGGACGCAGGATTAGGGTCTGAAATTGATTTGGTTTTAGGGTATAAACTATCTAAAGAAGCAAAAGTAAATTTTGGTTTCTCTAAAATGTTTGCAACAGATACCATGCAAGAATTAAAAGGAGGAGATAAAGACGCAAATAGTTCATGGACATGGGTAATGTTTACCTTTAAACCTAAATTATTTTCTTATAAAGCAGCAACTCCAGCTGTAATAAAATAAAGTATAATGCATCTCTTAATGATTATTGAGGGATGCATTTAATTTTTTGGTTAGTAGTGATTATCAGCGTTAGGTAGAGTTTATGGTTAGACGTACTAACGCTGATTTTTCTTTTTATCACCAATATTAAAAACCAAATAAAATCGTTTTGATGCTGAGGTGCAGACGAAGCATAAAAAAACGAGATAAAAGCAAAGTAAATAACTTTTGAAGTTATATTTTTACAGTTATGAGTACACCATATTATCATCAAGTAGGGCAAGAAGTAATCGTTTTTGAACACGCCTATAAAAATAAAATTCCTTTTTTATTAAAAGGACCAACAGGTACAGGGAAATCTAGGTTTATCGAATTTATGAGTCATAAACTAGGTAAAAAATTAATTACCATTGCCTGCCATGAAGAAACCTCTTCAACAGATTTAATAGGAAGGTATATTATAAAAGGAGCAGAAACCATTTGGATGGATGGTCCGCTTACCAAAGCCGTTAAAGAAGGTGCCATTATTTATTTAGACGAAATAGCAGAAGCAAGACCAGATGTTATTGTAGCCATACACTCCCTTACCGATCATCGTAGAGAACTGTACATTGATAAATTAGGCGAAACCATAAAAGCACATGAAGATTTTACCTTAGTAGCCTCCTTTAACCCAGGGTATCAGCGTGGTTTTAAAGAGTTAAAACCCTCAACAAGACAGCGCTTTGTTGCACTCGCTTTTGATTATCCAGAAACAAAAGTAGAAGTAGAAATTTTAACAAATGAAGCGGGTATTGATAATGATTTAGCTAAAAAACTGGTAAATATTGCTTCCAAAATTAGAAATTTAACCGAATTAGGCTTAACCGAAACCGTATCTACCCGTTTATTAGTAGATGCAGCAAAATTAATTCATACAGGTTTACCTAAAAGATTAGCAGTACATGTTGCTATTGTAGAGCCACTTACAGATGATTTAGAAACCGTAGCCGCACTAAAAGATTTAACCGATTTAATGATATAGTATTGTCAGGTTGAGAACAGTCAACATCCCTGAATACTGAATTGCAAAATGATAGAATTTGAACCAGATGCGTATATATTTACCAAGTTTGCCAACTTTTTTAAACGAAGAAGAAAAGCAAAAGAGGCAAGTATGGCTCATGCAGTTAATTTAGAAGATTTAAAATCTAGACTAACCATTTTTGCTCGTGCCATAACGGGTAAAGCTATTGATATTTATGATGCTGAACAAGAAGGCGGCTATCGTAATAATAACTTTTTTTTACCATCAAGAGTAACACTTTTTCCTACTATTGAAGAAAATACATCTTTTTATTTATATAGAGTATTGTATTTATCTTGTCAGTCTAATTTAAACTTAAATTGGGAAGATAATCAAGAACATGAATTAGCAATTTCTCGTGAAAAAGCAGTAGAAACATCAGCAAAAGTATTGGAGGTTGTATTTGAACAATTTCCAATATCAGAGCGCTATCATCAGCAATTTTTAGCATTTTTAACCCAAAACACAGCAACAGGAAATCCAGTAGATACTACTTATTTGTATGGTAAATGGATGCGTAATAATATTGAAGAAGATGCAGATAATGATACTCTTAAAAATTTCACAGATAAAGTAAAAACAGCATCTGAAGACCCAACCACAACACTAAAAGCAAAAGCAGTAGAAGAAATAATATCGGTTCAAATAGATCAAAAACAATTAGAAGATGCCGTTTTACAACATCAATTTGAAAAAGTAGAAACTGCCGAAGAGTTTGGTGGGAATTTTAGAGACATGGATGGTGAAGATGAATTAGACGACCATGAAAATGCTTTGGAAGATTTAAATATGAAATATACCGTGCGAGTAGATGATACTGCACACTCGGTTTATCAAGCAGATTTTGTTGAAAATACCACGGTAAAAGAAAGTGCCTTAGCAGATGAAAAAGGATATTTTGTGCCTTATGATGAGTGGAATTATGCCAATAGAAGCTACAAGCAGCATTTTTGCAAAGTATACCCCCAATCCATATTAAAAACCGATGCAGCATACTATAAACGCACATTGGTTAAAAATAGCTCAACCTTAATAGGTTTGCGTAAAACGCTAACCAATGTCAATAATAAATATCAGCAACAGCGCCGTCAAGTACAAGGAGAAGAATTTGATTTAGATGCGCTTATTGATTTGTATGTAGATGTACATACAGGGCATACCCCTTCAGAAAACATCTACTTATCCAAACGTAAAAAAGACAAAGATTTATCTATTTTATTATTGTTAGATACCAGTTTGTCAAGTGATGGTTATGCAGCAGGAAACCGAGTAATAGATGTAGAAAAGCAAGTATCTATTTTATTCGGGGAAATTTTAAATGAATTTAATATCGATTTTTCTATTGATTGTTTTCATTCTAAAACACGCAACCACTCTTCATACATTACCATTAAAGATTTTGATGAGTCTTGGGACAAAGCCAAACATAAAGTAGGAGCCGTACAACCACAAGGATATACCCGTATTGGAGCAGCATTACGCCATTCAGGTGCGTTATTAGATAAAAGAAATACCAAAAATAAATGGGTCATCTTAATATCAGACGGCAAACCTAATGATTATGATAAATACGAAGGTAAATATGGTATTAGTGATGTAAAACAAGCCCTTAGAGAGCTAAATGAACGCAATATAAACAGTTATGCATTGGCAATAGAAGCCAATGCAAAATATTATTTACCACAAATGTTTGGCGCCAATCATTATGAAATTTTAACCACTCCAGTTGAGCTTTTACAATCATTAGCAAAATTATATGAAAAAATAAAATATCAGAGTTAAGGAAGGTTATGGAAAATAACACACAAAAAAACATATTAGTTATAACAATTTTAGTCACTATTTTTAGCATCTATAATCTCTCTATATATACTTCAAATAAAAAAGGAAAAGTTATTCAGTTATCTGAAAATGCAATACAAGGGGAGGTGTTGTGGCAAAATAACAATTGTTGGTCTTGTCATCAATTATATGGGTTAGGAGGCTATTTAGGACCAGATTTAACCAATATTTATTCCACTCAAAATAAAGGGCCATTATATATCAAATCATTTTTAAATAGTGGTATTAAGGCAATGCCAAAATTTAATTTTTCTGAACAAGAAAAAGAAGCACTTGTTTCCTTTTTACAGCAAGTAGATAGTACAGGATTTTATCCTAATACAAACGCAATTATTAAACCCAATGGATGGGTAGATATCAAATATAAAAATGAAAAATAAAACTCCAATACTTTTTATAACAGCAGCTTTAAGCGCATTATTATTAGGAATGTTTTTTGGGTTATTTGCTTCGTTGCAATATATCTTCCCAGATTTTTTAAAAGAAATTATCCCTTTTACTAAAATGCGTCCTTTTCATACCACAACCGTTATATCGTGGATTATTTTAGCCGCTACAGGAAGCATATACTTTTTTATTACAGAAGTTGAAAAGATAGCTTTCCGATTTCCGAAGTTACCAAAAATACATTTTATAATTTTCATGTTTACCGGTGTGGGTATTTACCTATCTTATATTTTTGATAAAATGGAGGGAAGAGAATATTTAGCCTACACCCCAATTTTAACCATTCCAATTTTAATAGGATGGGTATTATTTGGGATAAATTACTTTAAAACCATTAGAAAAAAGGTGAAAAATTGGCCAGTTTATTATTGGATGTGGGGTACAGGTATTGTTTTTATGATTTATCATTTATGTGAAGCACATTTATGGCTAATTCCATCTTTTAGAGAAACTTTTATTAAAGATATTACAGTGCAGTGGAAATCATATGGTTCTTTTGTGGGCTCTTGGAACATGTTGGTTTATGGTATTGCAATTTATTTGATGTCAAAAGTTAAGAATAATATAAATGTAGCAAGAGGGAAAACAACATTCTTTTTTTATTTTTTAGGATTGACTAATTTGATGTTTGGGTGGGCGCACCACACTTATATCATACCTACACAAATATGGATTCGTTATTTAGCGTATGGAGTTAGTATGACCGAATGGGTGGTTTTATTTCATATTATTTATACCTGGAAAAAGTCACTTTCTCCAAAAATAATAGAAGACAATAGGGTTGTGTATCAATTTCTAGTAGCAGCTGATTTTTGGGTGTTTTTAAACATTATATTAGCATTATTATTTTCTATACCAGCCATAAACTTTTTTACCCATGGTACGCACATAACAGTAGCGCATTCTATGGGAACAACAATAGGAATCAATACGTCAATATTGTTGGCAGCTATGTTTTTTATCGTTTCTAAATTAAAAAATGAAGCATTTATGTTTCGTAAACTTAAAATTACTTATTATGCTTACAATGGCTTTTTATTATTATTTTTATGCACACTACTTTATGCAGGTGTAATACGAGGCAATTGGATGTACTTCACAAAAGATATCCCGTTTTCTGAAATGCAAAATTCACTTTACTATACCTATATAGCTTTCTTTATTTTTGGTATTGGTTTGGTTTGGTCTATTTTAAAAATAGCAATAGTGTTGCTGAAACCATTAATTAAGTTGTTTTTTAATACTTCAATAAAAATTAGCGAATAGAAAAATACTCTTGTGTTGAGACCAAGGAAATGTTTATAAAATTAAAATAATATACAGTTAGGTTACATTTGTTACCATAAAAGATTAAATTATCTTTTATTTTTGTAAAACAAAAATCTTATGATGACTATTCAAGAAAAAATAAAAAAATTAAAGACAGAAAAGAATGCGGTAATTTTAGCGCATTATTATCAAGAAGAAGCTATTCAAGATGTTGCTGATTATGTAGGGGATAGTTTAGGCTTATCACAAGTAGCAGCAAAAACAGATGCTGATATTATTGTTTTTGCAGGTGTGCATTTTATGGCAGAAACCGCAAAAATATTAAGCCCAAACAAAATGGTTGTTTTACCAGATTTAGAGGCTGGTTGCTCTTTAGCAGATTCATGTCCGCCTCAAGAATTTAAAAAGTTTGTTGATGCTCACCCCAATCATACTGTAATTACATATGTAAATTGTAGTGCGGAGGTAAAAGCATTAACGGATATTGTTTGTACCTCTTCAAATGCATTGAAAATAGTAAATTCCATACCAAAAGAAACCCCAATTATATTTGCTCCAGATCGTAATTTAGGAAAGTATATTATGAAAGAAACAGGTAGAGAAATGTTACTTTGGGACGGTAGTTGTGTGGTTCACGAAGCTTTTTCACTTGAAAAGTTGATAAAATTACATCAAGAAAATCCAGAGCATGTTATTATTGCCCACCCTGAATCTGAAGAGCATATTTTAAATGTAGCTACTTATGTAGGCTCTACAGCAGGGATGATTAATTATGTAAAAAAACATCAAGATCAAAAATTTATTGTAGCCACAGAAGCTGGTATTTTATACAAAATGCAGCAAGAAGTACCTCATACAGAACTAATACCCGCACCCGCAAAAGAAGACAATACCTGTGCTTGTAGTGAGTGTGCTTTTATGAAAGTAAACACGCTTCAAAAATTATACGATTGTTTAAAAAATGAAAGTCCACAAATTGAAGTATCTAAAAAAATTAGAGAAAAGGCACTAGTGCCCATTAATAGAATGTTAGCCCTATCAGAAAATTTATCAAAATAAGATGATCAAAACAAATCATTTAGTAATAGGGTCAGGGGTTGCAGGATTAACTTTTGCTGTTAAAATGGCAGAAAAATTTCCAGAGCGAAACATTGTTATTGTAACCAAAGGAAATGAAGATGAATCCAACACAAAATACGCACAAGGAGGTGTTGCAGTGGTTTTAGATGAAGAAGAAGACTCTTTTCAAAAACACATTCAAGACACATTAATAGCAGGAGATGGTTTATGTGATGCATCGGTTGTAGAAACGGTAATAAAAGAAGGTCCAAAAAGATTAAAAGAACTTATTGTTTGGGGCGCAAATTTCGATTTAGATGCTACTGGTAATTTTGATTTAGGAAAAGAAGGTGGGCATTCAGAATATCGTGTTGTACACCATAAAGATATTACGGGTTTTGAAGTAGAAAGAGCTTTGCTGTCACGCGTGCATCAACTAAAAAATATCACATTATTAGCACATCACTTTGCAATAGACTTGATAACAGAGCATCATTTAAGTGAGAACACATCAAAAAATATTAACTGTTATGGTGCTTATGTGTTAAATGAAAAAACAGGAGAAATTATAACCATTCAGGCAGCACAAACCTTATTAGCAGCAGGAGGAATAGGCAGTGTTTATGGGCACACAACCAATCCCGTTATAGCTACAGGTGATGGGGTTGCCATGGCATATAGAGCAAAATCCAAAATTGAGGATATGGAATTTATACAATTTCATCCAACGGCATTGTATAATCCTGAAGGAGGAAATCTATTTTTAATTTCAGAAGCTGTAAGAGGTTTTGGAGCGTATTTAAGAAATAAAAAAGGAGTGCGCTTCATGCCAAAGTATGATGATAGAGCAGAGTTAGCTTCTCGTGATATTGTATCACAAAGTATTGATGCCGAATTAAAAAAATCAGGTGATGCTTGTGTGTATTTAGATTGTACTCATTTAAATCTTAGTGAATTTAAAAAACACTTCCCTAATATTTATCAAAAATGTTTGGATCAGCATATTGATATTACAAAAGATTGGATTCCTGTAGTACCCGCATCACATTATTTATGTGGTGGTATTGTAGTAGATAAAAATGGAAAAACGTCTATAAGTAATCTTTTTGCTTGTGGCGAATGTAGCCGAACTGGTTTGCATGGAGCCAATAGGTTGGCGTCAAATTCGTTATTGGAAGCATTGGTGTATGCACATCAAATTTTTAAATATCAAAGCGAAAATTTACCAAAATTAACTGCACATATCATTCCTGAATGGAATGACAAAGGAGCAGAAATACCTAAAGAATATGTTTTGGTAAAGCATAATTTAAAACAATTACAAGCACTAATGCGTGACTATGTAGGTATTGTGCGTAGTAATGACCGATTAGAAAAAGCCATTAAACATTTAGATTTAATATATACCGAAGTTGAAGAGTTGTATAAAAAATCGAAAGTAGATACGGCATTATGTGAGTTGCGAAACATGATAAACGTAGCGCATTTAATTATAGGTCAATCTTTAGAAAGAAAAGAAAATAAAGGAGGCTATTACAACCTCGATAATTTATAAAATTGAAAAAATGAATTCATTTTTACCGCAAGTAGAACAATTGCCAGAAGGACATCCTGTACGGGTATATTATCAAGAAAGTGCTTTAATACAAGAGTTATTATTGGAGTTACACGATGTAGATGTAGTGGCTGATTTTCAAAAATACTATAATATTTTCAATCAATTAACAACCATTGAAAAGCGTTTTGCCCGAAAAGAAAACCAACTGTTCCCGTATTTAGAAAAGCACAATTGGAATGGCCCCAGTCAAGGCATGTGGTCTTTTCATGATAATTTAAGAGATCAAATACGTTTTTTAAAAAAACATAATGCCGAGAAAAACATTTTAAAAATAAAAGAAAATTTACCATATTTAATAGAAGGTATTAAGCGTTTATTATCAATTGAAGACATGCGTCTTTTTCCAAATGCAATGGAAATGTTAAGTGAAGACGAGTGGAAAGAATTTTATCAAGGTGATGAAGAAATGGGATGGATGCTTACTGAAAAACCAAAACCGTATCCTGAAATAACAGCAAAGTATGTGCACCCAAGTGAAGATTTTACTGATCGGTCAGATTCTTTTTCTAAAGAAAATACCTTTCATTATGATGAGGGTTACATGACACCAGAGCAAGTAAATTTATTACTGCGTTTTATGCCTTTAGACATTACTTACGTTGATGAAAATGATAAAGTTATTTTTTATAACCGAGGGGAAGATCGTGTTTTTCCACGTAGTAAAGGTATTATTGGTAGAGAAGTTAAATTTTGCCACCCTCCTAAAAGTGTGGATATGGTGTTGCGTATTGTTGATGAATTTAGAGCAGGAACTAAAGATGTAGCTGATTTTTGGTTTAATTTTAGAGGACGTATCATTTATATCAGATATTTTGCTATTCGTGATAAAGAAATGAAATATAGAGGAGTGATTGAAATGAGTCAGGATATTACAGATATTCAAAAAATAACTGGCGAAAAACGCCTATTAGATTGGGATTAATGAAAAACATACTATTATTGGGTTTATTATTGATTTTTATTTCCTGTACTAGAAAGCAATCTAACGCAATTGTGGTATTAGAGAATAACGAAATAAACAATAAGGCACTTGCACAATTAGATACTCCAGAAAGAGCACTTGTTTTATGGTATTTATATGCTTATGGCAATGAATGCGATGGGAGCACAGAAAATATAAAGTGTAAATTACTAGCTAAAATGGGGGTTAATAATGAATGTGATGCTACACATTTGTCATATTTGCTACAGTGGTTTTCAACGGATATGTTGGCGGTGTATAAGTTAAATAAATGTCCGAGTCTATCTGTAAAAAGTGCTATTCAAAATAAGTTTAAAAAAATTAAACTCATAAGAAATAAAGATACATTGGCAATAGATTATTATGTGATGGGGTTAAATGCTTCTCAAGAAAAATCATGGAATGTTATTAAAATAGACACTTTTGTGATTAAAGATAGAACATTAGTAAAATTAAAATAAGAAAAAATATGAAAACAAAAGCAATAGATTATGGCTCTATTTTTTATCCACCAGGAGGTATCTTACTTTGGATAATCATTTTTTTGGAACTTATCACTTTTGGTATCGCATTGGTATTTTTTGCCATTAGTAGTAAAGAAAATCCTGAAATGTTTTCTGAATCTAGGGAACACTTAAATGGTGTGTTTGGAGTAATAAATACAATATTTTTACTAACTAGTGGTTTTTTTATGGCAAATACCGTATCGGCAGTAAAAAAGAATAAGATAGCAAAAGCAAAATTATACATACTAGTAACTATGGGGTTTGGAGTATTGTTTTTGATATTGAAATCTTTTGAATATTCAGGTAAAATAGCAACGGGTTATACTATGGGCTATAATTTATTTTTTAATTATTATTGGCTACTAACACTATTTCATGTCATACATGTATTGGTTGGTTTGGTAATATTAACCTTTACATATTTTAGTTTCAAAAAGCCAGCAGAAAATTTAGAAATAGAAGATGTAGAAGCAAGTGCTGCATTTTGGCACATGTGTGATTTAATTTGGTTACTTTTATTTCCGATGTTATACTTAATCTCTTAATATTATGAAAAATAAAAATATAATAACTTTAGGAGTATTAATAATACTAACTGTAGTTACCGGGTTGGTTTCTGAAAATCATCAATCATATCAAACAGCCAATATGTTTATCATGCTACTATCTGGTTTGAAGTTTTTACTAGTAGCCTTTCAGTTTATGGAACTTAAAAAAGCAAATATTTTCTGGAAAATGACACTAATTGTTTTCATTATATTATTTACAAGTTTAGTGCTTATAATTTAAAGGGGTACACCGAGAAAGTTAATTTGAGGCACTCTTTTGGAAGGTTAGGAAGTTTGTAAAAAAATCACTTTGCCATAACGTGCAAAGTAATTTTTTTCATTTAGCTTAATAGAGTAGTTAAGAAAATAGGTTTACATTTTTGATGGTAACCTTGTTATTTTCTTTAATTTCATTTGCAAATTGAGCAATATTTTTTTCTTTAAAATCACGTAGTATCTTTTTTTTAAAAGGGGATACCGTAAAATGAACAGGACAAGGATTACTATCACTACACTGCTTTAAACCTAAAAAACAACTGTTAAAAACGGCATTTCCGTCAATTTCTTCAATAATATCACAAATAGTATATTGTTTATTCTTTTTAGTAAGGTAAAATCCTCCTTTTGGTCCTTTTAAAGAAGTAATTAAATGTTTTTTACTCATTTTTTGTAGCAATTTAGCTAAAAAAGGTTGTGGTACTTCAAGTTCATCAGCAATAATTTTTACGCCAATTTTTTGGTTTTCATTACTGTATAATGCTAAAAATAAAACAGCACGTATAGCGTATTGGCAGGCGTTAGAAAGCATGGTTAATGTTTTAAGGTGTAATATTTACTACTTTTTCTATTTGTGGAGCGTATTTTTTCACCGTCATTTCAATACCAGATTTTAAGGTCATTTGGTTGACGTTGCAAGAAGTACAAGCGCCTTCAAAGCGAATATTTACAATATTATTTTCAATAGATAATAATGTTACATCACCGCCATCAGACTTTAAAAAAGGTCTAATTTCATCTAATGCTTTTTCTACATTTAATAATAATTCGGTTATTGGTATACTCATTTCGTAAAGGTAATAAAAATATCGTTATTTTGTACTACAACCTGCCATTGTTGTAATTTTAATAATTTCGGTAGCAGGTAAGCTTTCGTTGCGTTTTACTACTTGTGAAACTACATTTTTTGCAATTCCCTGCATTGTTTTTTCAATTGGAGTATTCTCTTGCATTGCAGCAGGATGCCCAACGTCACCCGCTTCTCTAATACTTTGTATCAAAGGAATTTCGCCTAAAAAAGGAACTTTTAAATCTTCAGCTAAATTTTTAGCACCTGCTTCTCCAAAAATATAATATTTATTTTCAGGTAATTCGGCAGGAGTAAAATACGCCATATTTTCAACAATACCTAAAACGGGTACATTAATACTTTCTTGTTGAAACATTGCAACACCTTTTTTAGCATCTGCTAAAGCTACTTTTTGTGGGGTACTTACTATAACGGCTCCTGTAATGGGTAGTGCTTGCATTAATGATAAATGAATATCGCCAGTACCTGGAGGTAAATCAAGTAATAAGAAATCTAATTCACCCCAATCGGCATCAAAAATTAATTGATTTAAGGCTTTTGCCGCCATTGGACCCCTCCAAACCACTGCTTGATTAGGATTGGTGAAAAATCCAATCGACAATATTTTTACACCGTAGTTTTCTACCGGTTTCATTTTGTTTTTCCCATCTATAGTTACGGATAATGGTCTTGCAGTTTCCACATCAAACATAATGGGTATGGATGGTCCATAAATATCAGCATCTAAAACACCTACGTTAAACCCCATTTTAGCTAAAGTGATGGCTAAATTTGCAGTTACAGTAGATTTTCCAACACCTCCTTTACCAGAAGAAATAGCAATAATATTACGCATTCCTTCAATTTGCTTTCCTTTTATAGGTGCTTTTTCTGGAGTCACAACTTTTAGGTTTACCTTCACCTTAGCTTCGGTACTTACCTCTTGGTAGATGATATTAATAATTTCTGCTTCGGTTTTTTTACGCGCTTGCATTGCTGGGTTGGCGATAGTAATATCTACAACTACCTCATTTCCAAAAACATTAATATTACTTACTGCTCCTGTTGCAATCATATTACCACCTTCTCCAGGTACGGTAATTTTTGATAAGGCTTCTTGAATTTGTTTTTTATCAATTTTCATCTGTATTTTCTTAAGAAAGATTGTTGATTTTATTTTGCGAAGATACGCTTATATCATTAAAAAGACAATGATTAATATCACTAAGTGTTACGGTTTAAAAGTAAAAGTTATTTTTTCAATGCCGCAGAGGGGTTCCAAAAATGCGTGTCTAAATTCTGAATTTGATTATCAATAATAACCACACCTTCATTTTCTAACAATTGTTGCATTAAATTAGTGCCTTCAAAGTGATGTTTACCTGTTAAAAGGCCCTTTTTATTAACCACTCGGTGTGCGGGAATGCCTTTTAATCCAGATTTATTCATAGCCCAACCTACCATTCGTGCACTTTTTGCAGCACCCAAATAGGTTGCAATAGCGCCATAAGTAGTTACACGCCCTTCAGGGATTTGTTTGGCTACTTGGTACACTTTTTCAAAAAAGCTAGGTGCTTTATTGGACATTTTAAAGATTTAATTTTATGAGTGAATAAAGGGCTAATATAAATGTGAGTGCACTTAAAATATAATTGGCATTTCGGCTAAATTTGGAAGAGTTTTTAGAGTGTTTAAACAATAAAATATAGGTGGTAATTGCTAAAAAACTTCCTACTACAATGGCAGATATAAATACGATAACATCTAAAGTAGAAAAACTAAAATTACCTGATGTAGTTAGCGTAGTACACACAAAACTGTAAAATGGTATGGGAAATACGTTTAATAAAGAAAACAATACACCTTTTGCAAATACACCTTTTTTACTACTTAACTCCAACTCTTTGGGTTTCGCTTTAATGTGTGCTGTGGTAAAAAAGTAAATAGAAAGGATAAAGAAAATTGCAATTCCTATTTTTTGTATAGACGATAACTCATCTGAAGTTAAATTTAAAAACTGAGCAATGATAATGGCTAAACCTGATTGTGCTGCAATGACTAAACAAGCGCCTAAAGTGAATATTAATGCACGATTTCTACCTTGTTCTACGCTAATTTTTGCAGCATTAATGTTGATAATTCCTGGAGGAATCACGCCTAAAAATGCCCATACAAAACAGTATAAAAATAAGATGGAAATATGCATACTACTTAATTTTAAATTGAATATAGGTAATAGCTTTGTCTGCCGCTAAATATTGATTTTCGTAAAAAGTTTGTATGGAGGTTACTGCTTCTGGAGCTCCTTCATTATGGTATACATTGTGGTTGGCATACAACACCTCATGTCCTGCACCATGTAGCAACCCTAAAGTATAACCGTGCATAAATTCGCTATCGGTTTTTAGGTGCATGATACCGTCTGGTTTTAAAACAGTTTTGTATTTTTCTAAAAAGGAAGCGTTGGTTAAACGGTGTTTGGTGCGCTTGTATTTTATTTGTGGGTCAGGGAAGGTAATCCATATTTCACTTACTTCGTTTTCTGCAAAAATGTAATTAATCAATTCTATTTGCGTACGGATAAAAGCAATATTACTCATATCTTCTTCAATAGCCGTTTTGGCACCTCTCCAAAAACGAGCACCTTTTAAATCAATACCAATAAAATTTTTATTCGGATATTTTTTTCCTAAACCTATAGAATATTCTCCCTTACCACAACCTAATTCCAACACAATTGGATTTTCATTTTTGAAAAATTCAGCATTCCATTTGCCTTTCAATTTAAAATCATTTGCCACCAAATCTTCTCGATACGGTTGAAATACATTTGCAAAGCTGTCATTTTCTTTAAAGCGTTTTAACTTATTTTTACTTCCCACGGATATTTAATTTTTGGTAAAAATAAAAAAATTAGTACGTATAAATTGCTAACTTGCCTTTTAATTGATGCAAAAAACAAAAAACATAGTGGTAGCGCCATTAAATTGGGGTTTAGGTCATGCCACAAGATGTATTCCTGTAATACGAGAATTGATAGCATGTGGGTTTACGCCAATACTTGCTTCGGATGGTGCTGCTTTGTTATTACTACAAAAAGAATTTCCAAATTTAGAAAGTATCATTTTACCCAGTTACGGAATTACATACCCTAAAAACGGAAAATATTTTACTATAAAATTGTTGTTGAGTTTACCAAAATTACTTTTAGCGATACAAAAAGAGCGTAAAATAATTGCTGATTTAGTGGCTAATAGAAGTGTAAAGGGGATTATTTCTGACAATCGTTTTGGAGTAAGAAATACAAAGGTTCCATCGGTTTATATGACGCATCAATTAAAAGTATTGAGTGGTGTGTTTACATTTTGGAGCACCACAATACATGAATATGTTATTAAAAAATTTGATGAATGTTGGGTGCCAGATGTTGCTGAATCATCTAATTTTAGTGGGGTATTAGGGCATTTTAAGAGGTCAAGGTTTGGGGTGGAATATATGGGAATTTTAAGCAGGTTTCAGTATCAAAAAACCGAAATCAATATTGATTATCTGGTGTTGCTTTCCGGTCCAGAACCACAACGAGGTATGTTGGAGCAAAAATTATTTTCAGAATTTAAAAATACGGATAAAAAAGTTGTTTTTGTATTGGGGAAAGTAAAAGGAATGCAAACTTGTATTCAAGAAGGAAACATCACTATTTACAATTATATGCTTTCAAAAGAGTTGTCTGCAACAATTTTACAAAGTGAAGTGGTCATTGCACGATCAGGTTATACTACTATTATGGATTTGGCAATTCTTCAAAAAAAAGCGTTTTTTATTCCTACTCCAGGGCAGTTTGAACAGCTGTATTTAGCAAAACGATTGAATAAATTAAAATTAGCTCCTTTTGCTTTTCAAGAAGACTTTAATTTAAAACAACTAGAAAAAATAGCTAGTTATAAAGGGTTGAGTTTTAAAGAAACGGGGGGTCTAAAAGCGTTGTTTGCACTTTTTAAATAAAAATGCAGTTAGGGAGTTTGTGTTTTTTGCAAGGTAAAAGAAAATTCAGAGCCAATATTAACCTCGCTTTCCACATAGATTTTTTCGTAATGTGCTTCAATAATGTGTTTTACAATGGATAATCCTAAACCAGACCCACCTTCATCTCTTGAGCCACTTTTATCGACACGATAAAAACGTTCAAATAAACGAGGTAAATGCATGGGTTCAATACCTTTTCCGTTATCGGTAACCCGTACAATTACTTTAGATGGGGTTAGGTTTTCAAGACTTACTTCGGTAGTGCCATTTTCAGATCCGTATTTGATGGAGTTTACTACTAAATTGGTAATTACTTGCTGTATGCGTTCTTGATCGGCGTGCACCAAAATGGGAGTGGTATATATTTTATCAAAAGTTAGGGTGATGTTTTTTTTATGTGCTTTCATTTCTAATAAGTCAAACACATTTTGGACGACTTCTACAATGTTAAATTTAGAAAAAGATAAGTTTAAATCACCCACTTCTAACTTGGTAATCATGTCTAAATCATTTACAATATAAAGAAGTCTATCTACTCCTTTGTTGGCTCTGTTTAAGTACTTGTCTAGAAGCTTAGGGTCTTCTGAAGCACCGTCTAGCAAGGTTTCTATATAACTTTGTACGGTAAAAAGAGGTGTTTTAAGTTCGTGTGCAATATTACCAACAAAATCTTTTCGGTATTGCTCTCTTCCTTTTAAGGTTTCTATTTCTATCTTTTTGTTTTTTGCAAATTGCTCTACTTCTTTTGTTAAGCTACTAATATCTGTAGTAACAGCACCTTCATTAAACGAAACGTCTTCTAGTAGAGAAACATCATCATATATTTTTTTTACCCGTTGATAAATAAATTTTTCTATTTTAAATTGAATGATTACAAAACAAACAATATAAGTGATTACAGCAAACCCTAAAAGTGCAGGTATGCTGATACTTGAATAACAAAAAACAGCAACAATTGCAGTTAAAATAACGCTAATATATAAAGAAGAATATATGGAAAAATAATATGTTTTTTTAAAATCACTCACTTGCTACAACAAATTTATAACCCACTCCTTTTATGGTTTTAATACTGGTGTTTCCTATTTTTTCACGTAGTTTTCTAATGTGTACGTCTATGGTTCTGTCGCCTACAATTACTTCATGACCCCAAACGGTATCTAATATTTCATCACGGGTAAATACTTTGTTTGGTTTAGAGGTTAGTAGGGTTAGTAACTTAAATTCTTTACGAGGTAAATTTAGCTCTTTATTGTCTTTTATCACTTTAAACGCTTCCGTATCAATAGTAAGGTCTCCTAATTGTACAATGCTTTCAGTTGTTTTGGAAGGGATGCGTCTTAATAAAGATTTTACTTTACTCAATAATACTTTTGGGCGTATGGGTTTTGCAATATAATCATCGGCTCCTACATCAAAACCGGCTACCTGACTGTAATCTTCCGACCGAGCGGTTAAAAAGGTAATAATGGTGTTGTTTAGTTTGGGTATGGCTCTAAGTTTTTCACAGGCTTCTATACCGTCCATTGTTGGCATCATCACATCTAAAATGATAAGATGAGGTACTTCTTTTTTAGCAACATCTATTGCTTTTAGTCCGTTTTCGGCAGTAAAAAGAGTGTAGTTTGCTTTGCGTAAATTGTACCCAATAATCTCTAAAATATCAAGGTCATCATCTACTAATAATATTTTAATTTGTGTGTTATCCATCATTTATGGTGTAAATATACGCCCAAAGATACTATAAAAGTTATTGTTTTAATAAACAGTATGTTACCAAAAGGTTATTAAATGCCAAAAGGAGTAGTTTTAAATATAGAGTTTATGTATTTTTTGTATCTTTGCAATTACAATAGTGATTTACTAATTTTAAAATAATTTAATATGAAAAACATTTACTTTTTATTAGTTGCCTTTATGGTAACAAGCTTGTCTTTTGGGCAAGTATTTATAACTGAACTTGCTGATCCAAATGATAATTTAGATGCAAGATATATTGAGTTGTATAATGCAGGAGCTACTCCGGTTGATTTATCTACTTGGAGAATTGATAAGTATACAAATGCTAGTGCCACAGTATCTCAAACATTGGCTTTAACAGGAACGATACCAGCGGGAGGATTTTATTTAATAGCTTCTAATAATGTTCCTACTGCATTTTTTACCGCTTATGGTTTTGATCCGGATCAATGGGACGCAGGAAGTAATGATGTTGCAGGAAGTAATGGTGATGATAATTTAGAATTACATGACGGAACTTCTGTAGTGGATCAATTTGGTGTTCCAGGACAAGATGGTACAAATACAAATCATGAATTTGAAGATGGTAGAGCAGAGCGTAAAGCATCTGTAACTGCAGCAAATGCTACTTGGGATGTTAATGAATGGAATATTGATAATGATGGTACATTGTTTCCTGGCTCAGGAATACAAAATGTAGCAGACATGGATCCAGGTTCTTGGGTTGGTACTACAACTACACCATTAATTACGGTAAGTAGTGCGATTACTGGATTAGACTATTTTGAAGGAAGTGGTCCGTCAGCAGAAGGTACTTTTACAGTTGAAGGTATTAACCTTACTGCCAATATATCAGTAACTGCACCAACAAATTTTGAGGTATCATTAATGTCAGGTAGTGGCTTTAGTACTTCAGTAAGTGTTTCTCAAGTAGGAGGTACAGCGGCAACTACTACAATTTATACGCGTTTAATAGCAGGATTGACACCAAATACGTACACGGGAGATGTAACTGCTGCTTCAGCAGGAGCTACAGACGCTACGGTAGCTTTGGAAGGGACAGTAACCGCATCAACACCTCAAATTACAGTAGGTGGTTTTGTAAGTGCTTTAAATTATATTGTAGGTTCAGGTCCTTCTAATGAAGATAATATTACCGTAGAGGGTTTATTTTTAACGACAGGTATTACGGTGGTTGCACCAGCAAATTTTGAGGTGTCATTGACTTCAGGGGCAGGTTTTGCAGCCTCAGTTACAGTGCCACATACAGGAGGAACAGTTGCAACAACGGATGTATTTGTACGTTTAGCTTCTGGTTTAGCTGTAAATAGTTACTCGGGAGATATTACAGTATCTTCAACAGGAGTTACAGATGAAACGGTAGCTATTGCAGGTAATGTTTTTGGGCCACCAACAAATTCTTTAGTATTAACAGCTATATATGATGGAACGCTTTCCGGGGCAGTGCCAAGAGGAGTTGAAATTTTCGTATTGAAAAACATTGCCGATTTAAGCTTGTATGGTTTGGGTAGTGCAAATAATGGAGGGGGGACAGATGGTCAAGAGTTTACATTCCCAGCAGTATCGGCAACGGCAGGTAGTTATATTTATGTAACAAATGACGCAGCAGGTTTTACCACCTTCTTTGGTTTTGCTGCAGACTATACTTCAGGGTCTATGGTTATCAATGGAGATGATGCAATTGAGCTTTTTGAAAATGGAACGGTAATAGATACTTTTGGAGATATTAATGCAGATGGAACTGGGACTGCTTGGGAATACTTAGATTCATGGGCATATAGAGTAAGTGAAACAGGTCCTGACGGAGCTACGTTTGTATTGGCAAACTGGACTTTTGGAGGTATTAATGTTTTTGGCGGAGTAGCTAATAATGCAGCAGCAACAACACCAATGCCAATTGGAACATATGCTAATGCATTATCAATAGTAGACAACACTATTGAAGGCTTTGGTATTTATCCAAATCCAGCAACAAATAATATTACTATTACAACTAGGTTAAATCAACCAAAAATAGTTGAAATATTTAATATATTAGGAAAGCAAGTAATGAAAGCAACTGTAGAAAACACTTTAAATGTGAGCAGTTTACAAGCAGGTGTTTACATTGTAAAAGTTACTGAAAATAATATTATAGCAACTAAAAAATTACTTATTAAGTAATACTTACTTAAGTTTTTCACTAAAAGCGCACCTTTATTGGTGCGCTTTTTCTATTTTTGGATTATGCGAAAACCAATATTCTTCATTTTTCTATTTTTACCATTTTTTTTCATTGCTCAAAATCAAGAGTTAGCGAAATCTTTTTTTGAAGATGGTGCGTATGAAAAAGCAAGTTTGGAATATGCTAAGCTCATTAAAAAACAACCCTATCGTATTGATTTTGTTCAAAAACAAGCAAAATGTTTGCAAGAATTAAAACAATTTGATAAAGCAAATAAGTTGCTGCAAAAAGCAATGAATAGTAAATACAAACGCCCGCAATTATGGGTGGATTTAGGGTATAACTACACTCTTCAAAAAGATAGTGTTAATGCGCAAAAAGCATATCAAAAGGCAATAGCCGCCATTCAAAACAATCCCAATGCGGCATATAGTATTGGTAGGGCTTTTGAAAATCATAATTTATTGCAAGAAGCAAAACAAGTATACACAACAGCAATGCAGTTGAGTTCCAAAACAAACGTACACCTACAATTGGCGTATGTGTATGGGCAGTTGTATGAAGTACAAAATATGTTTAATAGCTATTTAAATTTAATGGCTAAAAACAAAAAAATAATACCAAGAGTACAGCAATTAATAAGCCCGTTTATAACGAGTGATGCTAAAAATGAAAACAACATCAAGCTCAAACGTTCCTTATTTAAAAAACTACAAGTACAACCCAATACCTTGTGGAATAAGCAGTTGAGTTGGTTGTTTGCACAACAAAAGCAATATGACAAAGCGTTTGTGCAAGAAAAAGCCATTTATAAAAGAGAAAGGGAAACCCTACAACGATTATTTAACTTAGCATTAACAGCAAAAGATAATCACGATTTTGATACGGCAACCGAAATATTGAATTTTATAAAAATTCAAAAATTAGAAAGGACAACGCAAATAAAAGTAGAAGAATTATTGCTTCAATTAGTGCAAAAAACCACTCCTAAAAAAGAGTATCACACATTAACATCACGTTATAAAGTGGTGTTGGATACTTTTGGAATAAATGCAAACACGATAAGTATTCAGTTGGATTATGTAGATGTATTGGCTTTTAAAATTCATAAGATACCAGAGGCATTAACCTTTTTAAAAACAAATAAAAACCAAAGATTAAATCGTTTTAGTAAAGCGAGATATGTAATGAAATATGCTGATGTTTTAGTAGCAGACGGTCAATTTAATAATGCGTTAATCAACTATTCTAAAATTCAGAAAAGTTTGAAAAATAATGTATTATCACAAGAAGCACGTTTTAAAGTAGCCAAAACCAGTTATTATAAAGGCGATTTTGATTGGGCATTGCAACAGTTAAAAGTATTAAAAGCATCAACTTCACAATTAATTGCGAATGATGCGTTGGACTTACATTTGTTAATCAATGAACATGTAAAAGAAGATAGTTTGCACATTGCCTTAAAAAAATATGCAAAAGCCGATTTACTAGCTTTTCAAAATAAAACGGATGAAAGTATAACCGTGTTGGCAGATATTTTAGAAATGCATAAAGGAGATAAAATAGAAGATGATGTACTATTTTTACAAGCAAAATTATTGGAAGCTCAAGGAAATGATAAAGCGGCTATTAAAAACTACAAGTTCATTATTAAGAACTTAAAAGAAAGCATTTTTACAGATGATGCGCACTATCATTTAGGGGCGTTGTATTTAAAATTAGGTGATAAAAATGCTGCTAAAAAAGAATATGAAATCATATTATTTAAGTATCCAGACAGTATTTATTTTGTAACCGCCCAAAAAATGTATAGGAAATTACGAGGAGATGATATACAATCATAAGACAATAGTTTGCTAAGAATGTATTATAAAAACAGACAGCTTTAAGTTTATTTGGCTTGCCCATATAAAAGCGGTATTTTTGCTAAAAAAAACAAGGACATGTATATATATAATGTTACCATAAATGTAGATGATAGTGTAGTAGAAAGCTGGTTGCAATGGATTAGACTACACATTTTAGAAGTCTTAAAAACTGGTAAATTTGTAAGTGCAAAGTTTACCCAAGTTTTAGTAGAAGAAGAAATGGGAGGATTAACATTTTCCATACAATACACCGCCAAAACAAAAGCAGATATTCAAGCCTATTTTGATGAACATGCAGACGAATTAAGACAAGACGGTTTGAAAAAATTTGGAGACAAATGCTTAGCCTTTAGAACAGAAATGAAATTATTAGAAGAAATTCATGCATAAAACATACACCGCAACATACCTGTATATCATTAAAATGGTTATGCTATCCGCAACCGTAGTGGCTGCGTTTTTAATTGCTAATTTTGCCATGATGTTTTTAAACCCAATAGCGCCAAATTGGTTTCCGTGGGTGGTAAATATCATTTTTATATTATTTGGTTTAGTCTTCTTATTCATGCAATTAACAGCAAAAAAACCTACCTTTATATTTGATAAAGATGGATTTAAATACAAACGAAAAGTAATTAAGTATAGTGAAATCAAACGATTAATACCCGCACAAGGAGGCAGTGAACCGGAAGTGGTGTTTCATGACAACCAAACCTATGTGTTGGAATTATCCTGGTTTTTACCAAAAGACAGAAAAGAAATACAAGCAATTATAGCCGCAAATATTTAAGATGAATAATAACGTACGCGCCAAAAAACATTTAGGACAGCATTTTTTAAAAGATGAAAGTATCGCTAAAAATATTGCTGATGCATTGATTGGAAACAATTACAATCATGTGTTGGAAATAGGTCCAGGTATGGGTGTGTTAACCAAATATTTATTACCTAAGAAACCAAAACTAACGGTAATGGAATTGGATAGGGAATCGGTTGCCTATTTGCACGAAACTTTTCCGTTGGAACATGTAAAATTAGACACTTCTTCAAACCATTTTCAAATTATAGAAGGGGATTTTTTAAAGCAAAATATTCCAAATTTATTCAATAAAGAACAGGTAGCAATAATAGGAAATTTCCCCTATAATATTTCTACTCAAATTGTATTTAAAGCTATTGAATATCGTGATTATGTACCAGAATTTTCAGGAATGTTTCAAAAAGAAGTGGCGCAACGTATAGCTTCAAAAGAAGGAAGTAAAGTGTACGGAATATTATCCGTACTTACACAAGCTTTTTTTGAGGTAGAATATTTATTTACCGTACCGCCAGAAGTTTTTGATCCACCACCAAGAGTAGATTCAGGAGTTATTCGTTTTACCCGTAAAGAAGATTATAGTTTGCCGGTTGATGAAAAATTATTTTTTAGAGTGGTAAAAACTGCATTTCAACAGCGCCGTAAAATGTTGCGTGGTAGTTTAAAAAGTTTTAATCTTTCAGATGTTTTAAAGCAAGACCCTATGTTTACATTGCGTCCAGAGCAATTATCGGTAGCTGATTTTATCACACTGACTCAAAAATTAGCAGCAGATGCCATTTGAAATCACAAAAAAAATAGTAGAGCAAGTAACCGCGTATATTGATGCTAAAAATGATGTGGCACTAGATAAGCTGTTTTGTGAAATGCATCATGCTGATATTGCTGAAATTTTAGATGAAATTTCTTTTGATAGGGCCGTTTACATCATCAAACTTTTAGATAGTGAAAAAACATCCGAAGTATTAATGGATGTAGATGATGATGTACGTGAAAAAATATTAAAAAAACTGTCTGCAAAAGAAATAGCAGAAGAAATAGATGAACTAGATACCGATGATGCTGCCGATATAATTGCCGAACTTCCCGAAGCCAAAAAGGAAGCGGTAATGTCGGAAATTGAAGATGTTGAACACGCAAAAGATATTGTGGAGTTATTACGTTATGATGAAGATTCTGCAGGAGGTTTAATGGCAAAAGAGTTGGTAAAAGCCAATGAAAACTGGACTATTGTGCAATGCGTTAGAGAATTGCGCAAACAAGCATCTGAAGTAACCCGGGTACATTCCATTTATGTAGTAGATGATAGTGATAAATTAAAAGGACGACTGTCGTTAAAAGATTTATTAATGGCACCTGCAAGAGCGCATATTTCGGATTTTTATATTCCTAAAGTAGATTTTGTACGTGTAAATGACACATCAGAAGATGTTGCCAATATTATGCGTAAATATGATTTGTCAGCCATACCCGTAGTAGATGAATTAGGGGTTTTAGTAGGGCGTATTACTATTGATGATGTTGTAGACATAATCAAAGAAGAAGCCGATAAAGATTATCAAATGGCAGCAGGTTTAACAGAAGATGTTGAGGCAGGAGATAGTATTGTGCAACTTACAAAAGCACGATTACCTTGGTTAATACTCGGTTTATTTGGTGGTATTGGTGCTGCAGCAATTATGGCGGGCTATGAAAATATTATTAAAGATCATGCAGTTTTATTCTTTTTCACACCTTTAATTGCGGCAATGGCAGGTAATGTAGGGGTGCAATCAAGTGCAATTATTGTACAAGGGTTGGCAAATAATGATGTAAAAGGAAGTATTGCAAATAGGTTGTGGAAAGAGTTGTTGTTAGCAATTGTAAACGGAATCATTTTAGCTATTTTATTATTTATATATACGTACGCTACGGGGGGAGATTATAAAGTATCATTAGCCATATCCATATCGTTGTTTAGTGTTATTATTATGGCAGGAATTATAGGCACGTTTATACCGTTATTTTTAGATAAAAGAGGTATAGATCCAGCAATAGCAACCGGACCATTTATAACAACAAGTAATGATATTTTCGGAATATTAATATACTTTTTGATAGCCCGCTTAATATTAGGTTTTTAAAAAGAATAGTAAATATAAAAAATACCGCCAACTAGCGGTATTTTTTATTTAGACTTTTTTTTGGGGCAAAAAAGGCTTTACTTTAAAAAAAAAAAGAGGCGAATTGACGACAAAATCAATCAACCTCTTTTAACCTAAAACCAACTTAAAACTTAATTTTTAACAAAACTAAAATTTTCTGTTATACTTATATAACGCAAACGAAATGAAATACCCTACCTGTAAAAATTATTTTTTTTTAATCCATAAAATAGAAGTAGTTTTAACGCAAGATTAATAAAAATGTCAGAAGCGAAAAAAAATATTTGTAAAGAAAGTACGTTTCAGCTGTTGTTTAAAAAAAACGCAGTATTGTTACGCAACTACCTATACTACAGATATGGTAACGCTACAGATGTGGATGATGTAGTACAGGAAGCTTTTATAAAACTTTGGGACAATTGCCATAAAACCACCCCGGAAACAGCAAAAAGCTATGTGTTTAGAATTGCAATAAATTTAAGTACCAGTATGTTAAGGCACAATACGGTAAAATTAAAATATCAAAAAGAAGTTAAGTATTTAAACAATAACAGTACTCCAGAATCTCCAGAATTTATTATGGAAGAAAAAGAGTTTCGGGTAAAACTAGAACATGCAATATCTTCTTTATCAGAAAGACAACGAGAAGTGTTTTTGTTAAACAGAATAGAAAAGAAAACTTATCGAGAAATTGCCGAATTATCTAACGTATCCGTAAAAGCAATTGAAAAATTAATGAGCAAAGCACTTTTAAAACTCCGCGACCAAATAAAAAATATGCCGTAAAGGTAGGGTGTATTATAAATGGAGCGTTTTAAAGTTGAGTTACAAAATATAAAATGAATACAAACAATACAAAATTAGTTGAAAAGTGGTTGAATAACACCTTGTCAGATGCGGAATTAAAGCAATTTAAAACCACTGAAGAGTATGCGTTATTAAATCGTATTATGGATAGTAGTGCACAACTACAAGCTCCAGAATATGATGTTGACGCTGCTTATCAAAAATTATTAACACATAAAAATAAACCAAAAGCAAAAAAATGGTGGCAATACGGTATTGCAGCATCCGTAATTATACTAATGGGTTTCTTTGCTTATACTAGTTTTTTTGCAAACACAACTTATACCAGTAATTTTGGTGAGCAATTGGTATTCAATTTACCAGACGGATCTAAAGTTACCCTAAACGCAAAATCAAGCATTACTTTTAATAAAAATGACTGGGCAAACAATAGAACTCTTGAGTTAAAAGGAGAAGCTTTTTTTGATGTAGAAAAAGGAAAAAAGTTTACAGTGCACTCCCAACAAGGAGATGTATCTGTAATGGGAACGGAGTTTATTGTAAAAGCAAATCCAAACTTTTTTAAAGTGGCTTGTTATGAAGGTAAAGTGAAAGTAGAAGATTTTGTGGCTAAAACCACTCAGTTTTTAACGCCATCAAATGGATATCAAAACATTGAAAATACAGTATTAAGTTATCGTTTTAAAGAAGAAAATCCGAGATGGCTAAATAATATTTCTAGCTTTAAAAGTGTGCCTTTAAAATACGTGTTAAAAAGTTTAGAGCAACAATATAATATTGTTTTTGAGTCTCAAAATTTAGACACAAATATATTGTTTACCGGTTCTTTTCAAAATAATAATAAGAAAATTGCTTTGAAAACCGTGTTAAAATCTGCAAATTTACAATATGAAATTCAAGGAAATCGTGTAATTTTACGAAAATAAAGCTACTGTTATTATATTGATAACGATAAAGTTTTGTTTACTTTTGAAGTAGCAACTAGGACATTGTCCACGATTAAATGAATTGGTATGAAGCAACTCCTATTTTGGTTTTTCGCTTTCTTTTTTTCACTTTCTATTTTTGCTCAAAAACAAACCGTATTTGAGCAGGAATTACTAGTTAAAGTTTTACCGAGTGTAACCAGTTTTTACCAAGTTCATTTTTCATATACCGATGCGCTTTTACAAGACAAAAAAGTGTCTATTATATTGGATAAGATTATAACCATTCAAGACATCGTATATACACTATCCTCACAAACTAATTTGCACTTTGAGTTTATAGATGCTACCAATATTGTAATATCCTCTTTTATTTTTTCAGATAAAATTACCGTGTGTGGGCAGTTGTTTAGTAATCAAGAACCCGTAGTAAATGCATCATTACAAATTGGAAAAGCATTTTACAGTAGTGATGATAATGGTTATTTTAATATTAAAAACATACCCTATCAATCAGAAATAATTATTTATTCTTTCGGAATACAAAAAACAAAAATTAAAGCTTCAGAGCATATTTATCCTAATTGTAACATCATCACCTTGCAAGAAAAAAAGGAACAGTTGGATCAAGTTGTTATAGAAAATTATGTAACCAGCGGCATATCTAAAAACGTAAAACAAACCACTTTTAAAACACAAAAACTAAAAGTATTACCAGGATTGATAGCGCCAGATGTTTTAGAAAGCATCAATCAACTTCCTGGGGTAAGTAATATTGCAGAAACAGTAAGTAGTATTCACGTACGTGGTGGTAATGCCGATCAAAATTTAGTGCTGTGGAATAATATTAAAACCTATAACAATTCGCATTTGTTTGGGACTATCTCCGCCTTTAATCCGTATGTAGTCAATCAGGTAAATTTTATTAATAAGGGCACTCCAGTACAGTATGGAGAGCGTATTTCTAGCGTAATCGATATCCAAAGTAATTATAAAGTGGCAAAAAAGATAAAAGCAGGAGCTGGTTTTAATTTACTGCATGCTGATATGTTTTTAGATGCTCCCATCATTAAAAATAAATTATCGGTACAAGTTTCAGGAAGACGCTCTTATGCTGATGCTTTGAAAACACCAACCTTTAAAAAATATGAAAAACGTATTTTTCAAAACACCACTGTTTTTGATAATCAGCTGGAAGTAGCACAGTCAAAAAATAACAGTTGGTTTTATGACTATACCTTAAATACTGCATGGAAACCCAATGCTAAAAACCGAATACAAATTAATCACCTATTTACACAAGATCACCTTAATTTTTCGGCTTTAAATGCAGATAAAAGTAATTTATATATTGATGCACTCGACACCAAAAACCAAGGTTACGGAGTAGATTGGAAAAAAGAATGGACATCAAAAATAAGTAGTCAGGCAGATGTGTATTACTCGCAATACAATGTAACATACGGATTTACAAATGAGTCCGTATCTGGAATTTTGGCTAAAAAAAAAGAAAACACCATTCAAGACTTTGGTGTGAATACCAAATTGAAATATGCGTTATCTAAGCATAAGCAAATTGATTTAGGATATCAATTTACAGTTAAAAAAATAGGTTATTTTTTACAAGAAGAAAACAACATCAATGCCGCATCAAACACAGTAAACGGCAATAGTGTGTTTGCGGCTTATCAAGTAAATGTGCCTAAAAAATATTTATTTTCAGTAGGCGTTAGGTTTAATAAATACAGCAGCTCCAAAACTTTTTATACGGAACCCCGTGTGGTGCTTCAAAAGTTTGTAACACCTGAGTTTAGTATCAATACTTCATTGGAGTACAAAAGTCAGTTTGTGAGTCAAATAGA
>JAJRPS010000058.1 GCA_024280635.1 Bacteroidota bacterium
CCTTGCTCAATTAAAGCACGTGCTTTTTTAGAAGAAATAAATTTTGTATTCGGAAAACCAATAAGTTTATTCAATACTCCTAAATCCTCCAAGGCAGGAATGTGTGTGGTAGAAGTAACTACAATTTTTTGAATGGGTACGGTTACCAGTTGATCATATTTCACGTTTTCAGGAATGACTTTGCCACGTTTTACCAATGCATAAATGTAAGATTTTGAAGCATTAGGAAAAGGGTTGAATAGTGTAATTATAGTATAATCAGTATATTTTTGTACTTGAAAACCTGTTGCGTATTGTAAGGTGTCTACAAATTTTTTTTTAGTAGATTGAGAAGAAAGATTTGTGTTTTCTTGTTTTTTGCAATTCCCAAAACTGATTGTAATGAGGAGTAATAATAATATTTTTTTCATGATTTATGCCTGTAAAAACGGGTAACTTTAATGTTTTTTTTTAATGAATAGGCTATTTCGGAATCAAATCGCAAAAATGGAATCCCATTTCTTTTGGGCTAACATCTTCTTTAAAACAATTGTCTTCTTTTTTAAAGCAATTATCGTCACTATTTTTTGGGGCTTTATATGTTTTGTATACTTTTTCGCCAACCGTATAATCAATAGGTTTTTTAAAAATAGGACCGTCAAAAACAAAGGTGTGAAACTCACCGTTTTCGCCACAAGGGTCTACGTTTTTAGGTAAATTTTTCAAGAAATCTTTGGTGATAATTTCTCCAACAAATTCTTTACCTAATACTTCTGATTTGGTGCAAACTATAATGGTTTTAAAGCCTAAATCTAAAAATTCATGTACCAATTCTTTCGTGTCTCTTTTCCAAAGTGGAAAACGTGCTTTTAATCCAACTGCTTCCAATTGTTTTTCTCTATAAATTTTTAAATCTTCTAAAAAAATATCGCCAAAAATACTGTGTGTAATTTCTTGAGCCTTTAATTCGTTATTGGTTTGTGTTAATAAGGTGTTATATACATCCATTGTTGGACTTTCTGGTAAACGTAATTGTTTTAAAGGTAGGTTTAACGCTTCCGCTTGTTGTATGAGTAATTCACTGCGTACTCCGTGCATAGATACCCTATCAAAAGTATCGTTTACGGATGTGAGTAACGTTTCAATTTGATACTCTTTTTGCTGCTGAATGTGGTATAATGCTAAGGCACTATCTTTACCGCCACTCCAATTAAAAACTGCTTTTTTCATATTTATATTTCTTGTGAAAGAGGGTTTTTTTTAGTTCGAATTCTTAAATACTTTGAAAATGGGGGTTTCAGAGTTTAAATGAATATCCACAATATAATTTTATTCAGCAAAACTAGTGTCTAATTTTGAATTATTGCATAATTAAGTAAAAAATAGTGTATATTTGCAAAATATTAGGTTTTTGAGTTGAAATTAATCGACTTAAAATTAAAAGGGAATGGAGTTAAAATCTTCAACTGTCCCAGCAACTGTAAGCTTTAGTCGGAAGACACTTATTGTAAACTTAAACCACTGTCTGTGAAAAGATGGGAAGGAAACAATAAGATGCAAGTCAGGAGACCTGCCCAATATTAAAACTATAAATGCTACTTTTTCTGGTGAAGAAAGTTATTTTATTATGAAGAAAAAAATATTTTATTTCGTTTTATTATTGATAAGTACCACCGTATTTGCACAGCAAGATTCAATTGTTCAATTGCCTATTGTGCAGTTGTCTGACGTGCGTTTAAAAACTGCTGACGCACATGCTGTTGTTGTAAAAATAACCGATTCGGTTTTGCAAAACAATACACAATCACTTACGGATGTATTGCGCCAAAACTCAACTTTATATTTTAAAGAATATGGAGCAGGAATGACCAGTTCCGTTTCGTTTAGAGGTACAAATGCTTCACAAACAGCTGTGATTTGGAACGGTATTAACATCAATTCACAAACTACAGGGCAAACCGATTTTAATAATGTTGCAATGGGTGGTTTTAATAGTTTGACCGTAAAAAGTGGTGGCGGAAGCTCTTTTTATGGTAGTGGAGCCATTGGAGGTAGTATACACTTACAGCACTTATTTCAATTTAAAAAAGCATTACACGTTAACGCTAGTAGTAGTGTAGGTAGTTTTGATAATTACATTAACACTGCAAATATAACATTATCAAATACCAAAAGTAGTTTTAATGCCTTTGCAAGATATCAAACTTCTGATAACGATTACAAATATTTAGGAACAAAGGTGGTAAATGAAAATGGCGAGATTGAAAACTTTTCAGCAGGATATAATTTTGCCAATCAAATTACTAAAAAAGATATTATAAAAGGATATTATAGCTATTTCACTAATATACGTAACTTATCGCGTACGCTTACGGCACCTTCAAAAAGTAGGTTGGATAATAAAAACATACTTGCTTTGGTAAATTGGGAACACCAAGAAAACAAAGCGACCTATAATTTGCGTGTAGCCAATTTAAAAGAAGAATTTACATATTATGAAAACAAACGCAAAAAGCATTTGGGTACGGGTAGTGAAGTAAGTACTTATATTGTAAAGGCAGATGTTGATTATAAATGGAATAAAAAAACACAGTTAAAAACAGCAATTGATGCGAATTTAATAGAAGGCGAAGGTGATAATATTGGCAAAAACACGCGCCGAAGCATTGCAGGTATCGTATCATTGGCACACAAGCCCTTTAAAAAGTTTAGATATCAAATAACCGCACGTCAAGAGGCGAGTAATTTATATCGTATTCCGTTAGTGGGTTCTTTTAGTGTAAACTACCAATTGTTTAAACATTATAAAATAGCAATAGAAACTTCTAAAAATTACCGAATACCTACGTATAATGACTTGTATTGGAGTGGATTGGGTAATCCTGATTTAAAGCCAGAATCGTCTGTACAAGCATCCTTAAATCATTTTTTTAACTATAAAAAAACAAGTTTACAATTAGCAGGATTTTATGTAGACACTAAAGATATGATAAAATGGACACCAGATGACGCAGGAGTTTGGCATCCTCAAAACTTTGTACAAGTAAAAAATTATGGGGTAGAAGCTATTTTACAAACACAATTGAATTATAAAAAACATCATTTTAATATCACCGGAACTTATGCTTATACTAAAGCAATAGATCAAGAAACGGATAAACAATTAATATATGTACCTTTGCAAAAGGTGAATGGAAGTTTATACTATCAGTTTAAAAAGATAGGTGCTTTTTTTGAAACTATTTTTACAGATGAAGTGTTTACCAATGGGAATAACACCAAAAGTTTAAAAGGATATGCAGTTTCCAGCGCGGGGATTTCGTTTCATACATTATTACACAAAAACACATTAAAATTAACGGGAAGAGTAAATAATATATTCAATAAAAAATACGAAATATTGGCTTCCCGACCAATGCCTAATAGAAA
>JAJRPS010000059.1 GCA_024280635.1 Bacteroidota bacterium
GACTATTTTGCCGAATTTAAAAATGTTGCGAATGATCAGAAAAAAGAATTTGGTCAAACCATAAACATGCTTAAAAATGTAGCTCAAAATAAAGTAAATACGTTAAAAGAAGAGCTAGAAGGTGCTGCAGAAGAAAAAGGAAGTTATGGTGATTTATCACGCCCATCAGAACCTTTAAACTTAGGTTCAAGGCACCCTGTTTCTTTAGTGAAAAATCAAATTATTGAAATATTCTCTAACATTGGGTTTAATGTTTCTGAAGGTCCAGAAATTGAAGACGATTGGCATAATTTTACAGCCTTAAACTTACCAGAGCATCATCCTGCACGTGATATGCAAGATACCTTTTTCATACAAACCAATCCTGATATTTTATTACGCACACACACCAGTAGTGTACAGGTACGATATATGGAAAACAACAAACCTCCTATTCGTACTATTTCTCCTGGGCGAGTGTTTAGAAATGAAGATATTTCTTCACGTTCACACTGTATATTTCATCAAGTAGAAGGGCTATATATTGATAAAAATGTTTCTTTTGCCGATTTAAAACAAACCTTACTTTATTTTACTAAAGAAATGTTTGGAAAAAGCAAAATACGTTTGCGTCCATCATACTTCCCA
Organism: Bacteroidota bacterium; assembly: GCA_024280635.1. Lineage (GTDB taxonomy): Bacteria > Bacteroidota > Bacteroidia > Flavobacteriales > Flavobacteriaceae. Next base: position 628 of record JAJRPS010000059.1, read on the forward strand.
TTTACAGAACCTAGTGCTGAAGTAGATATTTATTGGGGATTAAAAACAGAAACCGATTACCGTATTACAAAAGGTACCGGTTGGTTAGAAATTGGAGGTTGCGGTATGGTTGACCCTAATGTATTGATTAATTGTGGTATTGATCCTAAAGAATATTCAGGGTTTGCTTTTGGCGTTGGAATAGAGCGTATTGCAATGTTATTATATCAAATAGGCGATATCCGCATGTTTTATGAAAACGACAAACGTTTTTTAGAGCAATTTAAAGCCACCTTTTAAGTCGCAAAGCGATAATAAATGGCAGTATGATTGTTTGAGTAAATATTGTTTGGTTGAGCGCAGTCGATACCTTTTATAAATTGATTGATGTCAAAAATACAGATCCTTAAAAGAACATAAATATTAAAAACCTAATTTACATAGCATTCGTTTTATTACTTACCTCTTGTCAAGAAGAAGTAACACCAAAACCTGCAGGGTATTTACGGTTGGAATACCCTGAAGCAAAATATATTGAGTTAAATGAAGACAATAGTCCGTACCGTTTTCAAGTAAATACCGATGCAGTACTAACAAAACCTAAAAATAAACAACCGTATTGGGTAAACATTGAATATCCGAAGTTAAAAGGAGAGCTACACATTACCTATTTACCCGTTAAAAATAATTTAGAGAAACTACTTAAAGAAACACAAAATATTACGCAAGCACACACTGTAAAAGCAGATGGTATTAAACAAGTGGTTTACAATAATGACAAACAACAAGTTCACGGTATTGTATATGAAGTAGAAGGTAACGCAGCATCTCCTGTACAGTTTTATGTGTCTGATAATAAAAATCATTTTTTATCAGGTGCTGTCTATTTTAGAGCGAAACCCAATTATGACTCTATATTACCCGCAGCACACTATATTAAAAAAGATGTGCAAAAATTGATTGAAAGCATTCGTTGGAATAATTAAATGACAAAATTTCAGGTATTCAGCTATATCTCTTTTTTGGAGAAGTTTTTGTTTACAATAAGTTCCTAAAGTCAGGACACCAGGTTTAAAAGTTGTTTTTTATGTTCAACATTAACTAAAACGATTAGAGTATCGCTTCGCGATTAAATTATGTAACTTTATAAAAAATTAGAACTTATGATGATGTATTATATAATAGTAGGTGCAATTGCCCTATTGAGTAGTTTTGTAAGTAATAAACTAAAACGAAAGTTTAAAAAATACTCACAAGTGTATTTAAAAAATGGCTTAACGGGAAGAGAAATTGCTGAAAAAATGCTAAAAGACAATGGTATTTATGATGTAAAAGTAATTTCTACACCTGGTATGCTTACCGATCACTACAACCCATCTAACAAAACCGTTAATTTAAGTGAAGGCGTTTACAACCAACACAACGCAGCGGCAGCCGCTGTTGCAGCACATGAGTGCGGACACGCAGTACAGCACGCAACAGCATACAGTTGGCTAACCTTACGTTCTAAAATTGTACCCATGGTAAATGTAGCTTCTAGCTTATCACAATGGGTAATTATGGGAGGTATAGCATTGTCAGCAGCTTCTACATTAGGTAAAACCGTAATGTTGGTGGGAATTTTATTGTACGGTATTATTGCTGCTTTTAGTTTAATTACCTTACCTGTTGAGTATGATGCCAGCAACAGAGCATTGGCGTGGTTAGAAAATAAAAACATGCTAACCCGTGAAGAACATGATGGAGCATCAGATGCCTTAAAATGGGCAGCGCGTACCTACTTGGTTTCTGCAATTGGAGCATTATCTACTTTAATGTATTTTATTTTTCGATATATGAATTCAAATCGATAATGTTAGAGCAATTAAAGCTTTTTTTACAGCTGGGTTTCAATCACGTATTGGATATTAATGGTTATGACCATATTTTATTTTTAACGGTATTAACCATCCCATTTTTATTTAAAAACTACAAAAAAGTTGTACAATTAGTAACTGTTTTTACTGTAGGACATACCCTTTCCTTAATTTTATCAACCTATAAAATAGTAACAATTGATAGTAGCTTAGTTGAGTTTTTAATACCCATTACTATTGCAATTACAGCACTTTACAATATTATTTTTATTTCCAAAATAGGAAAAAGTAATACCATAGAGTTACTACTCACTTTGTTTTTTGGAGTGGTACATGGATTAGGGTTTTCTACTTATTTTAAAATGATTATTAGCGGATCATCATCTAAATTAGCACCTCTTTTAGAATTTGCTTTGGGCTTAGAAACGGCGCAAATTTTAATTGTTTTGGTTGTTTTACTCCTAAGTACTTTGGCTAGAAACATTTTAGGAATATCAAAAAAAGTATGGGTAATTACAATTTCTACCCTTGTATTTGGAGTGGTAATTCCGATGATAATATCACGATATTAACCTCCAATATTAATCATACTTCTGTTTTTAGAGTGTAATTTAGGTTCTTGCAGTTTTTGTAACGTATCCATACCGCCTCTTACTTTAAACTTTCCTTGTATCGCTTTTTGTATAAGATGTTCAACATTATCTCCTTTACGGTAAGCCGAAAGTAAGTTTTGTTCAGTAGCCGAAAACAAACAGTTTTTTAAATGTCCGTTAGCCGTTAATCGCAATCGATTGCAACTGTCACAAAACGGATTGGTTACGGAGCTAATAATAGCAAAACTACCTTGGTAACCTTTGATTTTATAATTTTTTGAAGTGTCATGTTGAGCATCTTCTAAACGAATTACATTTTTATTATTAAAATAATCATGTACAACAGCCATGATTTCTTGATAGGAAACCATTTTTTTTATGTTCCATTGATTGCCATCAAATGGCATAAACTCTATAAAACGAATGTTAATATTTATATTTTTGGTGAGTTCAATAAAGTTGATAATTTCATTATCATTAAAATCTTTTATCAATACTGCATTTAGTTTTACGGCAAAACCTTCTTTTACTAATAAAATGATATTGTCATATACTTTTTTAAAGTAGTTTCTGCGCGTAATCTGCTCAAACTTACCTGCATCTAAACTATCCAGACTTACATTAATTAACTTGATATTTAAGCGTTTAAAAGTTGGTATAAATTTATCTACAATAACAGCATTGGTGGTAATTCCTATTTCAACAGGAAGGCTTGCTAATTTTTCTAAAATACTAATAGCATCTTTTCTTACCAACGGTTCACCTCCTGTTAAGCGAATTTTAGTAACCCCATTTTTCACAAATGTTTTTGCAATATTGTAAATTTCATCTGCAGTCATGATGTGCTCTTTTGGTGAAAGAACAGAACCTTCTGCTGGCATACAATAGGTGCAACGTAAGTTACAACGCTCAGTTAATGAAATGCGCAAGTAAGTATGCTTACGATAAAAACTGTCGGTTAATATGTTTGTTTTTGTTGTCATTAAAATTAGAGGGGGAATAACCCCTTATTATTTATCTTACAGGTAATTAAAATTGCCTCTTGTTTTTAGTTTTAAAACACCTATTCTCAATATTTTTCACAATACTATTTATTCAAATTATTACTCATAAGGAAACATGAATAATCTCATTTGGCTATCACCCCTCAATTAATCGTGTCTTGCACCTTTTAAAATTCGGTAAATATGTAATATAGAAGGAAAAATAGCATCCATACTTTCTTTAGCTCCGTTTGTACTACCAGGTAAAGCCAACACTAAAGTATCCTTCAAAGTTCCTGCAACGCTACGAGATAGCATTGAATATGGTGTACGCTCTTGACCGTGTGCTCGTATTGCTTCTTCAATACCGGGAATATTTCGGTCTAAAATAGGCGATAACGCTTCTGGAGTAACATCACGCTTAGACAAGCCTGTGCCGCCAGTATAAATAACTAAATCAACACCTTGTTTTTGATAGGCAATAGCTTTTTCTTGAATGATATCTTTTTCATCAGGAATAATAATATAATCTTGTATTGCCACACCGCTTTCTTCTAGCTTTTTAATAATAGCTTTACCTGCTTTATCCTCTTTTTGTCCTGCCGAAATACTATCCGAACACACAATTACAGCAGCAGTAATATCTTTTCTAAATTTATCTTTAAAATCCGATTTTCCTCCTTTTTTATGCAATAATTTAATATGATGTATTTCAATCCCTTTATCAATAGGTTTTAACATATCATACATATTTAAGGCAACAATACTGGCTCCATGCATTGCCTCTACCTCAACGCCAGTTTTATATATGGTTTTGATGGTTACCAAAATGGTGATTTCTAAATCGTTTATTTCATAATCAATTCCTGTATATTCTATTGGTAACGGATGACAATCTGGCAACAAATCGGGGGTTTTTTTAACACCCAACAATCCCGCTGCTTTACTCATCGCAAAAACATCTCCTTTAGGTACCGTTTTATTAATGATTGCTTTAATCGTTTCTGGCTTACTTACTTTTACTATAGCTTGTGCTGTTGCAATTCTTAACGTATTTGTTTTGTGGGTAATATCTACCATGGTAATTTTTATGTTTTTTTATTCAGATTTATGCGTATCCGATAATTATGTTTTGAGCTATCTTTTTAAGAATTTACTTTCCACTGATGGGTTTGATCTTCAAAAATTTCTTTCCCAAAAATGGCAACTTCTTTTTTAATTTCTTCTACAACAAACTCAATGGCTTTAAAGCATTCTTTTCTTCGTGGAGAGGATACAAAAACAAATAGACAAATTTCTCCTGCTTTTACAGTACCTAAACTGTGATAAATATGCATACAAGTGAGGTTGTATTTACTAAAAGTAGTTTCTCTAATTTCGTGCATTTTAGCATTTGCCATTTCTTCATAAGCAGTATAGGCTATTGCACTTACCTTTTTACCTTCAATTTCATCAGCACGTACCTGACCTAAAAATATTTGATGTGCACCTATGGTTGTTTTGCTTTGATGTTTTGCTATAGCATTACCAATAAATTCAGATGATATTGCTCCTGTTCTGAATATATTTTTTATACAGTTGTGTTTTTTCATTTTTGTGATGTTTTTTCAGTTGTTAACTTTAATTTATAATGCTTTTCAATAGCTAATGCTCCTCCAATTAAGCTATAGCAATCATGTATATTGTTTTGTTGTAAAATTTGTATTGCTTTTTTACTTCTAATTCCTGATTGGCAAAATATAATAATGATTTGATTGGTTTTGATTACTGAAATTCTATTTTCAAGTTCTCTCACAGGAATTTGAATGTGTGGTAACTGGTTTATTTTAGGTAATTCAGATGCTTCTCGGATGTCTATAAATAGGGTGTTTTCAAGACGTAACCCTTCTTGTATCGTAATTTCTTTTATTGCATTATCACAAACAAACGAAGCATCTTCTTGTTTTGAAAAGGTGTGTTTCTTTTTTAAAACAAGGTCTATTGCTGATTGATTTCGATCTAAATTTAAGGTATATGATTGTGTAGTTAAGGCGTTGTAATAATGTATTTTACCTGACAGTACCGTTCCTATTTCTAATGTTATTTTTAACACTTCATTGGCTTGTAGTGTACCAATAATACCAGGCAAGACACCTAAAACTCCCACTTCAGAGCAATTTGGCAGACTTCCTTTTTTTGGTGGTGTAGGAAACAAACAGCGATAACTAGGTCCGTTTTTATAATTAAAAACAGCTACTTGCCCTTCAAATTTATAAATAGCACCATAAACTAAGGGCTTGTGGGTAATTATAGCGGCATCGTTTATTAAATAACGAGTGTCAAAATTATCAGTACCATCTACTACAATATCATATTGTTCAAAAATAGTAATCGCATTTTTATGTGTGAGCGCTTCTGGATAGGTAATTATAGCAACCTGCGGATTAATATCCGTAAGTCGTTCTTTTGCTGCAAGTGCTTTATTTTTCCCTAATGTTGTGGTTCCAAAAAGTATTTGTCGCTGTAAATTAGATTCGTCAACAACATCAAAATCAACAATACCAATTGTACCTATTCCTGCAGCAGCAAGGTATTGTAAAACCGGACATCCCAAACCACCTGCACCAATAACCAATACTTTTGCATTCGCTAGTTTATCTTGACCCTTTTTACCTATTTCTGGTAATATAATATGTCTGCTATATCTACTCATTATTTTTTAACCTCCTGCAAAGGGTGGCAATAGTGCTATTTCAGTTTCTTTGATAATGCTTTCTGCATTTATAATTTTACAGTTTTGTGCTACCTGAAAGTTTTTTTCTTTTAATAGCGGATATTTTTCAAAAAGCTCCTCCAACAAATCAGAAACTTTTGTTTGTGTAAAAACATACGTTTCTTCTGGACACTGTGTTATCTCTGAGAGCATTCCGAAGTATTTAATTTTCAAGTTCATGTTTTAAGGCTTCTTTTGTATTAATATTTTTAGCAAATTTTTCAAATGCTGATGGGATACAAATCGTTTTAGTGTTTAATTGTTTAATTGCGGTATTCAGTCTTTTTTCATCTGTTTGCAAAAGGTTATAAAAATGAGTAGCACATCTTTTTTGATACAATGCAATTAAAGGCATATTTTTACCTTCACTTGCTATCTGAATCACATCATAATCAACATGCTGCTTTTGTGTTAAAACGGACAATAATGCTTCATTTATAAAAGGCACATCACAACTTAAAACAATATTAGCATTTGTTTTAGAGTGGTGTAATCCTGTATAAATTCCTGCTATGGGTCCTGAATTTTTTATTATGTCAGTTACTCTTTTTACTTTAAATTGATCATAAGCTTCATTGTCACTTACAATAATAATTTCATCTACCAAAGGTTGTAAACAATCAATAATATGTTGTATAAATGGTTTATTGAACAATTTTACAAAACCTTTGTCGGTTCCCATGCGGGTGCTTTTACCTCCTGCTAAAACAATTCCGGTTATGTTTTTAAATACTTTCATTTATACTAAAAATAATTTTACAGAGGCTATTATCAATACAAAAGCTAATACCTTTCGTAAGTGCTGATTATTGAGTTTTTTGCTTCCGTAATAACTACCAAAAAAACCTCCTACTACAGCAAAAGCCACTAATACGTATGACAAAGCGGTTATTTGAACACCGCTACTAATTTGTCCTATTAATCCTGCTGCCGAATTTACCCAAATAAATAATGCCGAAACTGCTGCCGCCTCTTTCATCTTACCCCAATGCAATAAGAGAATAATGGGACTTAAAATAATACCACCTCCAATACCAATTAACCCCGAAAAGAAGCCAATAATACCACCTACTAACAGTCCTTGCCAAATTTTAACATCTTTTAGCTGTGTGCTTTCTTTACCAAAAATATTTAGCATTTTTAAGATGGCAAAAATAAGTAGTATTGCTAATATTTTTTTGTATAATGAAGCGTCAACATTAATAGTACCCCCAATAAAAGCAAAGGGTATTGAAGAAATAGCAAAAGACAAAAATAACTTTTTATTAAAAAAACCACCTTTATAGTAATGATAAAAAGCAATAGCAGCCACAAATAAATTTAACAACAATGCCGTCGGTTTCATGCTTTCTGGTGCAAATGAAAAAATAGCCATCAATGCCAAATAACCACTTGCCCCTCCATGACCTACACTAGCATATAAAAAAGCGACTACAGGTAATATGAGTAAAAAAGGCCAAATAGAGAGTAACTCTGCAATCATATTTCATCTAGTTTACACAGTTGTTTATCCAAATACGCCCAACAATTTTTATTGATTTCATCAAATACTACAATTAATTTTTTACCGTACGGAGTTAGTTGAGCTCCTCCACCATCTTTACCTCCAATAGCAGTTATTGTTACGTTTTCTTTAGCAGATTTATTAACCGAATCTATGAGGGTCCATGCTTTTTTGTATGAAATTCCTAAACTTTTTGCTGCTTTAGACAAAGATCCTTGTTTTGCTATCTCTTTAAGCAATGCAATGCGCCCCTCACCTATGAGTACATTATTATCTTTCTCTATCCAAATTCTACTTTTAATTTTATAACTCATGGGTTGGTTTTTATATATTCGGAATTAAAATCACATCAACTTCATCTCCTACATTTATTTCCTGACAATCTTCAGCAACTTTTACAAAAGCATTTGCTAAAGCAAAAGTTTGTAGCATTGCAGAACTCTGCCCTTCCAAAATGGTTACTTCATTATTATGTACAATTGCCTTTAAAAACTGTGCACGATCTCCTTTTTTCAAAAACCTACTTACCGATTTTATTTTAATTGTATTTAACTGATAATCTTTTTGCCCACAAATTTGCTTTAATGTACCATGCACATATATAAAAAAACAAGTCAAAGCAGCTGCTGGATTTCCTGGTAATGCAAAAATAGTAGTTCCGTTATTTCTACCATAAAATAAAGGTTTGCCTGGTTTTTGTTTTACTTTATGAAAAATTTGTTGGGTGTACAATGCTAACAATGCTTTGCCAACATAGTCATAATCTCCTACCGAAATACCTCCCGTAATCAATACTAAATCATGATTTTTTATGGCCTCCGATAATAAAGCTACGGTATGATCATAATTATCATCTACTCTATAAATAATGGGTGTTACATATCCTAAACTTTCAACAGCTGCAACCAACATATATGAATTGCTTTCATAAATTTTTCCATATGTCAATTCATTTCCTGGAGATGTCAACTCATTTCCTGTTACCACAATTGCAATTTTCGGTTTACTATAAACTAATACTTCCGTAAGCCCTAAAGTTGCCAAATATCCTATTGCTCCTGCCGTTAAGAGAGTACCTTTTGATAAAGCAATTTGGTTTAATTTGGTTTGTTCTCCTAAAGGTCTGATGTTTTCATGAAGAAATACATTTTTTTGGATTTCTAAAAAATCACCTGTAACTAACACTTTTTCTTGCATGACAACTGCATTGGCTGTTTCAGGAACGGGAGCTCCTGTAAAAATACGAACAGCATCTCCTTTATTCAATTCTGGCTCATGCCCATCACCTGCTTTTACCTCATCTATAATTGAATATTTTTTATCTTCATGTAAATGCAATGCATAACCATCCATAGCCGACTGATTGAATGGTGGCATATTTATAGGTGAAACAACATCTTCTGCAAGAACACAATTTATTGCTTTTTCTACCAAAACAAAGCTCTTTTTTAAAGTAGTTGTATGCTTTTGTATTAACGCTAAAGCTTCCTGTACATTTATCATAATACTATCAAATATTACATTTCGTTATGTTTCAGCAAATATAACGCTTTTAAAATACAGTATAAAATGATATTTAGCACACCCTCTTAAAGAACAAAAAAATAGTATTATCACAAGCAATTATTGCATTAGGAAACAGTGAAGTGACTCCTTCAAAAAATGAAGAATTACTAATTGTATTGACTGACACAGAAACGGTTGATGAAGACATTGCCTTAAAAGAAAAATTAGACACCCTTGATTATTTAAAATTAATTTCATTGGGTCAGGATATAATACACTTAAAAAATAAATATAGTATGAGTGCCTCTTTATAAAAAAGTAATAGAAGTTTTATTGAAAAACGGCTGTTTTATCTAAAAAAAAACAATGTTTCTGGGTGTTTTTTTTTACAGAAGAGTAAGAAAAAGGTTTAAAATAGACAAAATGAGCGTGTAGGTTTTGTGGTGTAGGCTGCGGAATTTTAGTAGGTGTCGAAAACGGTAAAGCCGTAGCTGTAAAAGGATATCATCAGATACGACATTCAAGGTTCTAACGCAACAAATCGTTGTCGTTAATTAAGTTCTTGAATTCTAAGCTAGTATTGTGTACCTTCTCATCACTCTAGGTATAAGATTTGAAACGTTTATTTATTTTTTCAAAACTAAACGTATTTATTCAGTTTTTTGTGAAATTATAACTTGAATATTTTATATATTCATCCTCTTTATCCATTTCTTTAGTTAAATAATTTTCCGTAATTTTGA
>JAJRPS010000060.1 GCA_024280635.1 Bacteroidota bacterium
ACCTGCTAATGCTTCTTGTACGTTTTTAACTTTTTTATTAATCATAATATATTATTTTTTAATTCGCCTTTACAATCAATAGCGTTATTAAATATCTTCAAACCAAGCATGTTGGTTTATTTTTTATTCGACAAAAATCTGCTCTCCATACTTCTTTGTATAAAACTTAATCTGACACTTTTTAACAAAACCACATCTTTTAGGCTATCGCCCCGCGATTAAATTCCGTCTAAATCATCTAATAAATTATCCTTATCAGATCCGTTTTGTTCTTTCCATTTATCACAATCTACCTCTATACTTAAATTTTCAGGTTTTTTAAAACTGTTACTAGAAATTTCTAATTTTGAGTTTCCATAACAACTTTTCATGTATTGTCCCCAAATGGGTAATGCCATGGTTGCCCCTTGACCGTAAGCGGTAGAATTAAAATGTACTGCTCTATCTTCCGCACCTACCCAAACTCCAGTTACCAAATTGGGTACAATACCCATAAACCAACCGTCACTATTATTTTGTGTAGTACCTGTTTTACCTGCAATATCATTGGTAAATTGATACGGATGACCCGTAACAATTCCTTTTTTATAAACTGGATTCCATGTATTTTTACCATTGCGCAAACGCTGTCCTGACCCTTGTTTAGTAACTCCCTCCATTAATTTTAAGGTTACATAAGCTGACTCCGGACTTAATACATCTTTTGTTTCTGGCACATTTTGATACAATACCGTTCCTGCTTTATCTTCAATACTAGTAATGATAATGGGCTTAATATACTGTCCCATATTAGCAATAGTTCCATAAGCGTTTACCATTTCATATAAGCTCAACTCTACCGTTCCTAATGCTATAGACGGATAAGGATCTATATCCGTTTTTATCCCGAGTTTATGAACCATATCAATTACATTTTGTGGTCCTACTTTATCCATTAAACGTGCTGAAATACTGTTTACGGAGTTTGCCAATGCTTTACGTAAGCTCATATCTTCTCCACTATATTTACCGTTGGAATTTTTAGGACACCAATCTTGCAAATTACCATATCTACCCTTTGGAACACAAAAATATGCATCTGGCAAAGTTTCACAAGGTGACATTTTTAATTGATCAATAGCAGTAGCGTATAAAAAGGGCTTAAAGGTTGAACCTACTTGCCTTTTTTGTTGTTTTACAGCATCATATTTAAAATATTTATGATTGATACCTCCAACCCATGCTTTTATATGCCCTGTTTGTGGCTCTAAAGACAATAATCCTGCTCTAAAGAATTTTTTATAATACCGCATAGAGTCTAAAGGTGTCATTATAGTATCTATTTCACCTTTCCATGAAAAAACACGCATTTTTTTCTTTTTGTAAAAAGTAGCTAGTGCTTCTTTTTTAGATAAACCCATCTCTTTGGTTAGCACACGATATCGCTCGGTACGGGTCATGTGTGATTTTAATAAAGCATCTACTTCTTTTTTAGTTAAATTTCTAAAAGGGGCGGTTTTATTCTTTTTATTTTGTTTGTCAAACTCCGTTTGTAAATTTACCATGTGCTTTTTCATAGCAGTCTCTGCATACGCTTGCATACGAGAATCTATCGTTACATGAATTTTTAATCCGTCTTGATACAAATCATACAAATCGCCATCACTATTTTTCGGATTTTCCTTTATCCACGCTTTCATTTCTTTTTTTAGATATTCTCTAAAATAAGTAGCCAAACCAGCATTATGTGTTTCCGGGTGTAAATTTAATCGTAATGGTAATTTTTGAAGCGAATCTTTTTCTTTTTCGGTAATTACATCATTACGATACATTTGACGGTACACTACATTACGTCTATTCTTAACACCTTCTGGGTTACGAACAGGATTGTATAGGGATGAGTTTTTAAACATTCCCACCAACATAGCCGCCTCTTCCATATCTAAATCTCCTGGTTCTTTACCAAAATAAATACGTGCTGCAGAACGGATTCCATCGCCATTATTTCCGAAATCGTAAATATTATAATACATAGCAATGATTTCTTGTTTGGTATATTGACGTTCCAAACGGGTAGCGATAACGTATTCTCTAATTTTTTGAGTTAATTTTTTGAGTGTAGATGAATTTTCTCTTTTATGAAATAGCAATTTTGCTAACTGTTGTGTAATGGTACTTCCCCCTCCTCGCTTACCCATAAATAGAGCTGCACTAAAGGTTCTTTTAAAGTCAATTCCTGAATGTGAGTAAAAGCGCTCATCTTCTGTAGCTACTAAATTATCAACCAAATGTTTTGACAAATCTTCATAAGCAATGGGTGTACGGTTGTCATTTAGGTAAAATTTACCCAGTGTTTTGTGGTCACTACTAATAACTTCTGATGCTAAATTGGATTTCGGATTTTCCAATTCATCAAAATTAGGCATGTGCCCTAAAGCTCCTATTGATGCCAAAAAGAATGGTAACATCATCATTACAATTCCTAATATAAACAAACCCCAAAACCATTTAATGAGTTTGCCGTAACCAAATGATTTTACACCTTTTTTTGTGGTTGCTTTTTTAGCCATTATTCTTTTGTTTTTTCTATTCTAAATCCTACTGCTGTTATTCCTTTTAAGTAATCTACCCCCAAAACACTACCATTTTTTCGCATTGCGTGAGCAATTGACACGTGGTATGTTCCGTTTTCTTTAAAGCGCACATTTTCTTTAAAAAACAACTTATTTTCTTTGGTTGCAAACCCTGCACCTAACCACTCTCCGCTTGGTTTTGCCATTTCATAGCCCAATGTGTCTACGGTTTCTTTTTGACTTGGCGCTTTTAAATTAACAATGATGTACAAGTTTGAAAACTCATAATCATTCGTGTTTCTTAAATTCACAAATAAATTATACTTGTTTATGGTGTCAGGAGCTTGAAACTGAAAGGCTATTTTTTCTGATTTCCCCCATTGTTCAGGTACCGTTTTATAACTATCAAACACCCGATTACTATCACAAGAAAACAGTACGAACCCCAAGATTATTGTCGCTAAAAAATTACGCATCTTTTTTAGGTGTCGGTTTAGGGTTGTTATTTTTTCTGTTTCTATTCGGATTGTTTTTTGAATGAGTATGTGTTTTTTTTGCTCCTGTTTTTGCCGATCTATTTTGATTATTACTACGCTGTTTTTTAGCTCCCGTATTTTTCTGATTTCTATTTCTATTATTTTTACGACGATTGTTTTTCTGTTTGGGTTTATCAAAACGAGTTAAACTATCTTGCCCTACTACATTTTCAAAATCAATTTTTACGGTTTCTATTAAATCTGAAGCATACTCTTCTAAAGCTATTCCTTTTTCATCTTTTCTATTCAAAGCAATAATTTCATTAGCATCTTCTGCTTTTATTTTATGCCAGCTCATCCAATCACCTTCATAGGTATACCAAAGTTCTCCTTTAAAAATATCTATTTTTTGACAAACTGCATTTCCTTTTACGGTTTTTAATTTGATATTTCTATTGGGAATATCTTTTAAAGCATCCAAATATGAATCCAATTCAAAATTTAAACAACATTTTAATTTCCCACATTGTCCTGCTAATTTTTGGGGATTTAAAGATAATTGCTGATAACGTGCTGCTGCTGTAGTTACCGATCTAAAATCCGTTAACCATGTAGAACAACACAACTCTCTACCACAAGAACCAATACCTCCTAAACGGGCCGCTTCTTGACGGAACCCTATTTGACGCATTTCAATACGAATATTAAACGCACGAGCAAACCCTTTAATTAATTCTCTAAAATCTACTCGCTCTTCTGCAGTATAATAAAACGTAGCTTTTGACCCGTCTCCTTGAAATTCAATGTCTGAAATTTTCATTTTCAGGTTTAAATCAATTGCCATTTGACGTGCTCTAACCTTCATAGGCTCTTCACGCTCTCGGCATTTGGTCCAAATATCAATATCTTTTTGGGTAGCTTTACGGTATATTTTCTTTACATCTTCACTGTCAATTTTGACTCGTTTTTTCTTCATTTGCACCTTAACCAGTTCTCCTGTTAAAGTTACCATACCAATATCATGTCCAGGAGAAGCTTCTGTTGCCACAATATCTCCTATTGCTAAACTTAAATTTTCGGTGTTTTTAAAAAAAGCTTTTCGCCCGTTTTTAAAACGTACCTCAACACAATTAAATGGCTTTTGCCCGTTCGGCAAACTCATATTAGCAAGCCAATCAAAAACAGTTAATTTATTACAACTATCTGACGTGCAAGAACCATTGCTCTTACATCCTTTTGGCTTACCATCACTTCCTGTTCCACAACTATTGCAACTCATATTTATATAAATGTCCTTATTACAAGACGAATTTTATTACTGAAAAATTAACGGTAAATATACGGTTTTTATTTTTGAGAACACAAAATACCTTTTTTTTAAATGAAAAAGCTCCTATCTTCTTAAAATAGGAGCTTTTTGTGGCTAATTCGTTACTAATTATTTTAAATGTGATGTTTTTAAAAGCTTTAAAATGCTATAAAAACATACGCATCAAAAAGTAACGAACGCTAACCACCATCTACTTTACAACTACCCACTAAATACGTGGTAATTGTGAAGCCATCAATACTATTTATTATATTTTTAGTTAAATATCGCATGTTTGTTTTTTTAGTAAAAATGTTAATTTCAACACGGTTACTTTATTAATAGATGTAAAAAAACTAAAAAGGTTGCGTAAAAAATAAAGAAAATTGTTTTTGTTGATAATTGCATTCTCTTCTACTATCATTTTATAAAAAGAAAACTGTACTTTAGCATTCTTAAAATTAATTAAGAAAAATATGAGTGCAGATAAAGAAAAAGAAGCCAAACTAAAAGCATTAAAACTTACTTTAGATAAGTTAGACAAAACATACGGCAAAGGTTCCGTGATGAGAATGGGAGATAAACCTGTTGTTGATGTTGATGTTATATCATCTGGATCATTAGGGCTGGATTTAGCTTTAGGAATAGGCGGTTACCCAAGAGGAAGAGTTATTGAAATATACGGGCCAGAATCTTCTGGTAAAACCACTTTAACTTTACATGCTATAGCCGAGGCTCAAAAAGCAGGTGGTATTGCTGCTTTTATTGATGCAGAACATGCCTTTGACCGTTTTTATGCAGAAAATTTAGGAATTGATGTCGATAATTTAATTATCTCTCAACCTGATTACGGTGAGCAAGCATTAGAAATTACCGAAAATTTAATTCGTTCAGGAGCTATTGATATTGTTGTAATTGATTCGGTTGCAGCCTTAACTCCAAAAAGTGAAATTGAAGGGGAAATGGGGGATTCTAAAATGGGACTTCACGCCCGTTTAATGTCGCAAGCGTTACGTAAATTAACAGGAGCCATACACAAAACCAACTGTACGGTTATTTTTATCAACCAATTGCGTGAAAAAATTGGGGTAATGTTCGGAAATCCAGAAACGACTACTGGTGGGAATGCCTTAAAGTTTTACGCATCGGTACGTTTAGATATTAGGCGATCTACGCAAATAAAAGATAGTGACGGTAATGTTTTAGGAAACAAAACACGTGTTAAAGTTGTCAAAAATAAAGTTGCACCACCATTTCAAAAAACTGAATTTGACATCATGTACGGTAAAGGAATCTCTAAAGTAGGTGAAATTATTGATTTAGGGGTGGAGTTCAACGTCATTAAAAAAGCAGGTTCTTGGTTTAGTTATGGTGACACCAAATTAGGACAAGGTAGAGATGCTGTAAAAAAATTACTGTTAGATAACCCCGATTTAATGGACGAGTTAGAAACTAAAATTGTAGCGGCTATTTCTGAAAAAGAATAACGAATTTGTTACATATATTATAAAAAAACCTGATGATATCAGGTTTTTTTATGTTTATAACGCAACCTTTTGTAACTTTAACCATCTCCTATATAAGGAGCTGTACAAAAAAAGTGAGAAAGTACTATTAGTAATGGCTGTTTAAACAAAAAGTCAATATATGAGTCTAAAAAAACTCATTATAAAATGTAAGAAACAAGATATTGATGCACAAGGCAAATTATATACCCAGTTTTCAGGTATTTTATTTAGTTTGTGCTTAAAGTATTCTAAAAATTATGCAGAAGCGCAAGACAATCTGCAAGATTCCTTTTTGACTATTTTTAAAAAAATAGAACAGTACAATCACAAAGGTTCTTTTGAAGGGTGGATGAAGCGAATTGTTATCAATACCGCATTACAACGCTACCGAAAAGAAAGTGTTTTAGATGTTATAAAAGAAGATACAATTGCTGAAAAAATAGTAGAAGTTGAACTTCATGAGACCCCATCACTAGATTTTTTATTGCACCTAATACAACAATTACCCGATCGATACCGATTGGTATTTAATTTATATGTCTTGGACGGATACAGCCATAAGGAAATTGCCGAAATGTTGAATATTTCCGTAGGTACATCAAAATCAAACCTATCCAGAGCAAGAAATTTATTAAAAGATAAAATAGAAGAAAATCAATTTAAAAACAAACAAACCCCGTGATTATGGGCAATAAAAAAAATATAGATAAATTGTTTCAAGAACAATTTAAAGGCTTTAACCAAACACCAAATCATAAGGTTTGGGATACTATTAAGCAAGACTTAGAAACTTCAAAAAGCAATAAAAAAACAGTTCCTTTTTGGATGTTTTTTAGCGGAATTGCAGCCACAATAACCCTTCTAATTGTTATTGGTATTACACAGTTTCCAAGCATAAAAACCACTCCAATTATTGTGGAAGAACCTAGTGAAAAACCACCTATAAGTGTAAAAAATAAAAATATTTTAAAAGAGAACACCCTTGAAAATACAGTTGTAAATACTCCCTTTTTAAAGAAAAACAACACACCTATTTCTTCCAGAAGAACTATAAATTTACAACACAAAAGCATTGTAACAGCAACTTCTAAAAGCAATTCAGAAAAAAATAACGGTGCTTCCCTTCAAAATAAAAATACAGCAATTACTAGTAATTCATTTCAAATAACAAACACAACTCCTAAAAACAGTAGTTTTACAGATAACAATACAACCCATAAACAATTTCAGAAACAAAATAAGCATTCAAAATCCGACAATAATTATGTTCAAAATAAAGTGATCACAATAGCTGTTAAAAACAATCCACAGCTAATTGTTCATAATTCGGATTTAAAAAAACCTGAAAAAGAAGTTCAAAATTCCTTAGATAATACTATTGTTACTTCAGAAAAAAATAATGCTACCGCTCAACACTCTAATGCAACAGAAGACCCTTCTGAACAAAAAAATAATGAAAAAAAGAAAGAGGATATTGCAACCGCAATTGCAGCACAAGAACTAAAAAAAGAAACTAAGGAAGAAGACGAGGAGAAACTTATTGTAGCTCAAAACAAATGGAGCATTATTCCTAGTATTGCCCCCGTATACTACAATACCTTTAGCAAAGGTTCTCCTATTGACACCCAATTTGCGAACAATACTAAAAAAGGACAAATAAATGCCAGTTATGGCATTACAGTAAGTTATGCTCTCAATAAAAAATTTAGTATCCGAACCGGGGTACACGCATTAAATTTAGGATATGATACGCAAGATGTAGCGGTTTTACCCATAAGTAGTACCGTAGGAGCTGGAGTAGGTGTAAATTTAAAAGGTGTAAATGCTTTATCAGGTATTGATTTAAACATTACTAATGCCAATAGTTTTTCGGTATCGCAAATACCCAAACGCTATTCTGCATTATTCAATTCCTCTTTAAACCAAAGATTAGGCTACATTGAAGTGCCCTTAGAAATTGGATATCAAATTTCTAACAAAAAAATAAATATAAATATCCTTGCAGGGATGAGTACTTTTGTACTTAATAAAAATGAAATCTATTCCGAAACTAACGGTATTGAATCCTATTTAGGTTCTGGAAACAACTTAAACAAAATTAGTTTTAGCACTAATATTGGTGTTGGTTTTAAGTATTCCATATCCAAATATTTAAGGTTTAACCTTGAACCTACTCTAAAATATCAAGTAAATGCTTTTACTAAAGATGCTGGTAATTTTAAACCTTATATTTTAGGAGTATATTCTGGTTTTAGTTTTCAATTTTAATCGCATAACAATAACCTCTATTTTTTTTCCTAATGCGCAGTAAAAACAAAGGAAGGTTTTCAATATTATTACGATATAAAGATTAGTTTTAAGTTGGTTCGTTTAAGAAAATTCACCAAAAAAAATGAAAATTCTTAAACACAAACGCTCTTAATTTAATTAAGAGCGTTTTTATTGGTATAAAATAAAATTGTTTATTTTTGGAATAGTAATTGTATATAACATCGCATAACCAATAACAATCGCATTATGAAAAAAATTTTAACCTTAATACTCATACTATTTCTTTCAAACACTACATACGCTCAAGAAAAAACATTTGATACCGGTGAGTGGTTTAAGTTTCGTATCCATTACGGAGTCTTTACCGCAAGTTATGCTACATTACAAGTAAACAATGCTACCATAAACGGTAAAGAAGTTTACCATATAAAAGGACAAGGAAAATCAACAGGGTTATTAAGCCTGTTTTTTAAAGTAGATGATGACTACCAAACATATTTTGATAAAGAAACCGGAAATCCATATAAATTTATAAGAAAAATTGATGAAGGTGGTTACACTAAAAACACTGAAATTGCTTTTAACCACCACAATAATACCGCTTTAGTAAACGACAAAAAACACAACAAAAAAAGCACACATACCATTAAACCAAACGCACAAGACATGCTTTCGGCGTTCTACTATCTAAGAAAAAATGTAGATACCAAAACAATTAAAGTAGGTGATGAAACTAAAATTAACATGTTTTTTGATAAAGAAAATTTTGAATTCAAATTAAAATTTTTAGGCAGAGAAATTGTATCCACAAAATTTGGAAATGTACCTTGTTTAAAATTCAGACCCATTGTACAATCTGGAAGAGTTTTTAAAGAGCAAGAAGCCTTAACTGTTTGGATAAGTGATGACGAAAACAAAATGCCCATTCGCTTACAAGCTGATTTGGTTGTAGGATCACTAAAAGCCGATTTAGAAGCTTATAAAGGCTTACAACACTCCTTTAAAATTAAAGTATAATTTAAGTTTTTTCAATAAAGTAAATCTTTAAAAGAACCTTTTGTAAAAAAGTCTCTTATTAAAAATAAAAACAGCTGTCAATATTATGTTAACAGCTGTTTTTTTGTGATATTTGACACACGCAAGAATTTTTTACAATGAAGTATACCAAAATCAACATAATACTCCTATTTTTTATTATATTTTTCTCCTGTAAAAAAGAAGAAAATAGTATCACTGTTCCTCAAGTGATACAAGTACCCCCTCCTAAAATTGAGTTTGGTTATAATTTTGATAATTATACTGTACTTAGAGATACTATCAAAAAAGATGATACATTTGGTAAATTACTCTATGAAAACCATATTGATTTTGGGAAAATAGAAGAAATTGTACGTACCACAAAAGATACCTTTAGTGTAAATCGTTTAAATGTAGGAAAACCCTATACTATTTTAAAAACAAAAGATACACTTGAAAAAGCACAAGTATTTATCTATCAAAAAAACAAAATAGATTATGTAGTTTTTGATTTTTCAAATGACACCATAACAAAAGCATACAACGCCTCAAAACCAGTAACCTATAAAGAAAAATATACATCAGGTATCATTACCAGTACCTTATCCGAAGCGCTAGATAAAGCGGGATTAAATATTTTTTTAGCCTATAAATTATCCAATATCTACGCATGGTCAATTGATTTTTTTCGACTTCAAAAAAATGATAAATTTAAAATTATTTATACCGAAAGATATATTGATGATAGTATTTATGCAGGTATAAAAGATGTGAAAATGGCATTATTTGAACATAATAAAACTCCCTTTTATGCCTTTGATTTTGTTGCAGATTCTACCTTAGCTATCACCGATTACTATGATGAAACCGGTAAAATACTACGGAGTCAATTTTTAAAAGCACCTGTAAAATTTAGCCGTATCTCTTCTCGCTACAATTTAAAACGCAGAATACGCTATTATGGTAATCGTATTCGCCCACACAAAGGAACCGATTTTGCAGCTCCTATAGGCACACCCATAATGGCAACAGCAAACGGAACCGTAATAGCATCTACAAGACGTGGAGGAAATGGTAAATACGTAAAAATACGCCATAACGGAACCTATAGTACACAATACTTACA
This sequence comes from Bacteroidota bacterium, assembly GCA_024280635.1. Lineage (GTDB taxonomy): Bacteria > Bacteroidota > Bacteroidia > Flavobacteriales > Flavobacteriaceae. Next base: position 10,260 of record JAJRPS010000060.1, read on the forward strand.
CATGAAAAACCAAAATGTAAAAGTAGGACAAACTGTAAAACAAGGTGATGTAATTGGATGGATAGGTATGACAGGGAATACTGGAGGTCCACACGTATGTTATCGTTTCTGGAAAAATGGAAAACAAGTAGACCCATTGCGTGAAAAATTACCCGAAGCAAAACCAATGCCCGATAGTATTAAGGTTAAATATTTAGAATATATTAAACCTCTAAAAGCAAAACTAGACGCTATTAGCTACCCTGAAATTGAAAATAAATAACAACATGAGTTTTAAATTTGTAAATCCAACCCAAACAAAATCTTGGAATGCACTCCAGCAGCATTTTGAGCAAACAAAAGAGATACATTTACATAATTTATTTGCGCAAAATAAAAACAGAGAACAAGAATTGAGTATCGTTAATAACGATTTTTATGTTGATTTCTCTAAAAACAGATGGACCACTAAAACCATTAATCTGTTTGCTGAATTAGCAGAAGAACTCAAATTAAAAGAAAATATTCAACAATACACACAAGAAAATCAATTTAATTTTACTGAAGGTAGAGCTGTTTTACATACCGCATTACGAAGTACTAAAAAAGAAATTATTTTAGACCGTAATAATATTATGGATGCTGTAAAGAAAACCAAAATTAAAATTAAAAATTTCACTGATGACATTATTAATGGCACTCAAAAGGGCTACACAGGTAAAACCTTTACCGATGTTGTAAATATTGGCGTTGGCGGTTCTGATTTAGGCCCAAAATTAGTTTGTAATGCTTTAAAATATTACAAAAATCATATCAATACTCACTTTATTTCTAATGTAGAAGGTGATGCTACTCAAGAAATTTTAAATACACTAAACCCCGAAACCACCTTATTTATAATCGTTTCTAAATCTTTCGGCACTCAAGAAACCATAAAAAATGCAATCTTAATTCAGAAATGGTTCTTAAAAACCGAACCTAAAAAAGCTATGCAACAACATTTTGTTTCCGTAACTTCTAACTTTGAAAAAGCAATCGAATTTGGGATTCAAAAAGATAATATTTTTCCAATGTGGGATTGGGTTGGTGGTCGATTTTCATTATGGAGCAGTGTAGGTTTATCAATAGCACTAAGTATCGGTTTTGACAATTTCAAACAACTACTCATAGGTGCAGAAAAAGCTGACCAACATTTTTCAACCACCAATTTCAAAGAAAACATACCCGTATTAATGGCATTTTTATCGGTTTGGTACAATAATTTTTATCAATCACAAGCAGAAGCCGTAATACCATATACTGAATATTTAGAACACCTAGTAAGCTACCTACAACAAGCTGAAATGGAAAGTAATGGGAAATCAATAGACCGTAATGGTAACCGCATTACATATCAAACAGGAGGCATAGTTTTTGGCTCTGTAGGTCCAAACGCACAACATGCTTTCATGCAATTATTGCATCAAGGAACTAAGATGATTCCAACTGATTTTATAGGGTATTGTACCTCACTTTATGGTCAAAAAGAACATCAAGATGTATTACTAGCAAGTCTTTTTTCGCAAGCAGACGCATTGGCATTTGGTACCCAAGGAAAGCAAGTAGAAAATGCTTTTAAGAACTTTGAAGGCAACAAGCCATCAACTACTTTTTTAATTAAAAAGTTAACGCCAAAATCTCTCGGAAAGCTAATTGCCTTTTATGAACATAAAATATTTGTTCAAGGTATTTTATGGAACATTAACTGTTATGATCAATTTGGGGTAGAACTAGGTAAAACACTAAATCAGAATATTGTACAACAATTACAAAACAATACCGAAGATACTGCATTAATTAAATTTTATCAAAAAAATAAATAGTATATTCGCATCAAACAAATAAATTATGGAGATTCTTAAATTTTTACATTCCTACTTAGCATACTTAGTTGTTATAACAGTTGCTTTAGCTAGTATTAATAGTTTAATAGGTTTAATTACTAAAAAAGAATTTGGAGCAAAAGACTTTCGTGTTGCTCTTTTTGGATTAATTTTCACGCACACCCAAGTTTTAATAGGTATTATTTTCTTTGTGCTCGCAAATGATTTTAGCGAAACTCCTATGGGTGAAATCATGAAATCCTCAGCACTACGCCTAAAAAATGTAGAACACCCTATGCTAATGCTTATTGCGGTAATTTTATTGACAATAGGATACTCCAAACATAAAAACATGCGTACATCAGCAAGTAAATTTAAAATCCTTACCATCACCTATACTTTAGCATTAGTAGCTATTTTAGCTATGATACCATGGCACATTTGGTTAGGATAATTGTATATTCACATAAAAATAAAAGTCATCTATATGTATAGGTGACTTTTTTGTTTTTGGATGTTTCCTTAGTATAAATAAACTATAATACCATTACAAGCAAGTTTAAACAACTTATTATCCCAATAAAAAATACCAATTAGCAATAAAGTCGTTTAATTCATTTATACGGTATTACAAAATTGGCATAACAACTATTCTATAAATGACACTACTCTATTAAAAAACAGAGATATAAAAGTGTGCGTTTGCATTTATAATTACAAGTTAAATTATCTTTTTTCAATAGTTTTTATTATCTTTAAAAAAGAAATCACCTCAAAAGCATTAAAATAAACACACTATGCTACAACATATTTTATTAGAAAATATTTTATTTTTAGATATTGAAACCGTTCCTGAGCACGCTAATTATAATGCTTTAGATGAGGAACTTCAAGAGTTATGGGATAAAAAATCAAAATACCAACGTAAAGAAGAATTTACACCCGAAGAGTTTTATGAACGTGCCGGAATTTGGGCAGAATTTGGAAAAATTATATGCATCTCCGTAGGTTATTTTGTTCTTAAAAATCAAAAGGAACGCAATTTCAGGATTACTTCCTTTTCAGGAAACGAAAAACAACTACTAACCAATTTTAGAGATCTTTTACACCAACATTTTAATCAAAAAAAACATCGCCTTTGCGCACATAATGGTAAAGAATTTGATTTTCCGTTTATAGCAAGACGTATGGTGATACATCAAATAGCATTCCCAAAAGCATTAGACTTGGCAGGTAAAAAACCGTGGGAAGTACCGCATTTAGACACCTTAGAGTTGTGGAAGTTTGGTGATTATAAGCATTATACCTCGTTAAAATTATTATGTAAAATTTTAGACATCCCTTCGCCAAAAGATGACATCGATGGTAGTCAAGTTGCAGCAGTATATTATCAAGAAAATGATATTGATCGTATTGTAAAATATTGCGAAAAAGATACCATTGCAGTTGCTCAAGTAGTCTTAAAATTTAAAAGAGCGCCCATTTTGAAGGAGTCGGAAATTACCTACATTACTAAATAGTCCATAAAAAAAACCGAAGCAAAGTGCTTTGGTTTTTTGGTTTGATATTTGGTAGATTCAACTAGCAAATGCAACTTTTTTCGATAAAAACATTACATTCGTTAAGCATTTCATTTTCTTAAATTAAACCTATTAAGCTACTGCCTTACACCCTTAGTGCGCTGCCAACCAATTGTCACCAAAACCAATTTAAAAATTAATATTTGTTAATAATTACTTGCGTATTATTATTATTGCTTTATGATTGTTATGCATAACTTCATTTTCACAAAGGGCATCCGAAAACTTTTATTAGAGTAGGAACTTTAAATTATAAAATCCTGAAAAAACTAATCGTATTAATTACTTTTATCTCATTATTATCTTGCAATAAAGACGATAATGATACAGAATTTATAACATCTGACCTAAGGACTGAATTACTCAAAGAAAATGACATTAAACTTGCCTTTTCAAAATTAGATACTGATGATAAAATTTCTGTATGGAAAAGTAAACTCAATCAGCTTTTAAATCAAAAATTACCTGTAAATCATCTGAAATTAATTAGTAATATGAATAATGAATTGACTTATCTTAAAGAAGGAAATCATGAAGAAATATTTAATTCCGCATTAGCGTTAGCAAGAATAACCCCCAAAGAAGACTTTATTGATATGTTCTGCTCTTTAGAGAATTACACATACAACAATAAATTTTACGGTTCCGAAATTTCGAATGAAATTATTAACGACCTAATAAAAGATAGAACCTTAGTGTTTGAATCAAATAAAACTAATAACTTGTCATTTAAAAAAAAATCTTGCACATGTAAATGGACTTGTTTTTTATATCCAATCACCAATAATAACTGTGAAGAAACACCTAACGGATGTGGATTATTATGGCTTCAGAGTTCTACAGGTGCAGTACTTTAGTTAAGTTTTTAATAACAGGATTAGTAACTATCTATATTACAATCCTGTTTTTTAATTTTTATATCCTATGAAGAAAAAAATTTTAATTTCAATAATTCCTTTTTTATTTTATTTAATATTAGGAACTGTTTTTTGGGGCAATCATAATTATATTCTTTTTAGTCAACTTTTATTTCAACTGGTCTTTACAGGCTATATTTTCAACCGTTTTGTATATTTAACAAAGTTAAAAACAATATTTATTACCAACACTTTGATTGTAATAATATTCATCATTACTTCAATAATTGTATTAGACTTATCAAGAGCTATCTTATATATCCTTTTTATTCCTGTTTTTTCTTATATAGGCATTCAATTGTTTACAAATAGAAAATACATACTTATTCCTTTATCGCTTTTATTTTCTTATTTTTTATCTTTTACAATATTTAATGACGTTATGGCTTTAAGTAATCAAAAAGAATATTTTATAAATAAAAAAATTCCTGAAATAGTTTTAAAAAACAATAAAAATGAAATTTTCAACTTACCGAACAATAAAATAATTATTCTAGATTTTTGGTTTACAAAATGCCCACCTTGTTTAGCGTCTTTTCCTCATTTAGAAAAGGTGCATGAAAAATATGCTCACAACAAAAATATTGAAATTTATGCCGTAAATAGCCCTTTACCAAATGAGAAATTCCAAGAGTTAGTAAACTTTTCAAGTGATTTAAAATATGAATTTCCGTTTTTATTTACTAATTCCATTAAAAACACAAAAGAAGCATTTGAATTTAGCTCTTTTCCTCATATCATTATCATAAAAAATAACACTATCCGTTTTTCAGGTTACCCAAATTACAATACCTTATTCAACAATTTAGAAGATGAAATTGAGAAATTAATAAATGAGTAATTTTTTTATTTAGTGCGCTGCCAACCAATTGTCACCAAAACCGATTTCAACCGTTAGGGGAACACTCATTTTAAAAGCGTTTTCCATTTCGTGTTTTATCATTTTTTCCAACTGATCTTTTTCTTCTTTTAGTACATCAAAAACCAACTCATCATGTACTTGTAATAGCATTTTTGATTGATATCCATCTTGTTGTAATATTTTATAAATATTAATCATGGCTATTTTAATAATATCAGCAGCACTCCCTTGTATGGGTGCATTTACTGCATTACGCTCATCACCTGCACGTACTAATCCATTTTGCGAGTTGATGTTTTTTAAATAACGTCTTCGTTTAGAAATGGTTTCTACATAGCCATGATCTCTTGCAAAATCAACTTGATTTGCCATGTATGCTTTTAGTTTTGGATAGGTTTTGTAATAATTATCAATCAGCTCTTTAGCTTCTGCCCTACTAATATTTTGTTGTTGTGCCAAGGTAAAAGCTCCTTGACCGTAAATAATACCAAAGTTTACTGCTTTTGCATTGCTACGTTGCTCACGCGTTACCTGATCTAAAGGAACTCCAAAAACTTTTGCTGCGGTTGCAGCGTGAATATCTTCTCCTTTTTGAAAAGACTCAATCATACTTTCATCTTCACTTAAGGCCGCTATAATTCGTAATTCTATCTGGCTATAATCGGCTGCCATTAAGGTGTATTTTTCATCACGAGGAATAAAAGCTTTACGCACTTGCCTACCTCTTTCAGTACGGATAGGTATGTTTTGTAAATTCGGATTATTAGAACTCAACCTACCTGTTGCTGCTACTGCCTGATGATAATCGGTATGAATACGACCCGTACTTTTATTTACTTGTTCTGGCAATGCATCTACATAGGTGTTTTGCAACTTTATTAAGCTACGCCATTTTAAGATATCTTCTATAATTTGATGCTCCTTTAACTTACTCAACACGTCTTCAGAAGTAGAGTATTGTCCTGTTTTCGTTTTTTTAGGCTTATCAACAAGTTTCATCTTTTCAAACAGCACTACTCCTAATTGTTTGGGTGATGCCAAATTAAACTCCTCACCTGCTTGTTCAAAAATAGCGGTTTGCAATTGTAAAATATCAGTAGCTAAAGTGTTAGATAACGACTTTAAAAAAGCTACATCTACATTTATCCCTTCAATTTCCATAGCGGTTAATACAGGCGTTAAAGGCATTTCAATAGTATCAAACAACTCTTTTGTATGGGCTTCAATTAATTTTTCTTGAAATATTTGTTTCAATTGATAGGTTACATCTGCATCTTCTACAGCATATTCGGTTTGTTTATCCAAATCTACCGTTCTGAACGACTTTTGATTTTTTCCTTTTTTACCTATCAAACTTTCTATGGTAATGGGTTGATAATTCAAATAGGTTTCTGAAAGTACATCCATTTTATGGCGCATATCAGGATTGATAAGATAATGTGCCAACATGGTATCAAACAACTTTCCTTTTACCGTTACGCCGTATTGATGCAACACTTTCATGTCATATTTGATATTGTGTGCTATTTTTTCAATGTTTTCAGCTTCAAAAAACGGAAGTAACTCAGCAATTAACGCTTGCGCTTCTTCTTGATTTTCTGGAAACGGAATGTAATACCCTTTATGTGCTTCCCAAGAAAAAGAAATACCCACCAACTGCGCTTCAAAAGTATTTAAGCTAGTGGTTTCGGTATCAAAACAAACAGATGTTTGTTGCATTAATTTTTTAAGAAATAATTGTCGTGCAAACGGAGTATTTATAAATTGATATACATGTGGTGTATTTGCTGCGGTTTTATATCCTGAAATAATCGCTTCTTGAGTAGGTTCATTGTCGCCACCAAACAATGAAAACTGTCCTTCAGGTGCTGAGTTTTCTTTTTTAACAACTGTTTTTTCTTTTTTAGTTGGTGCTTCAACAACCGCTTCTGGCGTTTGTAAATTGTAAATTTTAGAAAACTGTGTAAGCAAGCGTCTAAATTCCAATTCTTGAAATAAATCGTTTACTTTTTGCGCATCTGGTTGTGATAATACATACTCCTCCGCATTAAACGTTACGGGACAATCTAATAAAATAGTGGCTAACCTTTTTGATAGTAAACCAAGTTCTTTATTGGCTTCTATTTTTTCTTTCATCTTACCCTTTAGCTCATGCGTATTGGCTAAAAGATTTTCCATAGAGCCGTATTGTTTCAAAAACTTTTTAGCAGTTTTATCTCCCACTCCTGGTAATCCTGGTATATTATCAGCACTATCACCCATCATACCCAAGTAATCAATTACCTGTATAGGATCATCTACTCCAAATTTTTCTTGCACTTCTGGTACGCCTAAAATCTCTATACCATTACCCATACGTGCAGGACGATACATGAAAATATTTTCAGAAACCAATTGCGCAAAATCCTTATCTGGAGTAACCATATAGGTTATAAAACCTTCTTTTTCAGCTTGTTTTGCAAGTGTTCCAATTAAATCATCCGCTTCAAAACCTGCTTCTTCAATAACAGGTATGTGCAATGCTTTTAAAATTTCTTGAATTATAGGTACTGCTATTTTTATGGCTTCCGGAGTTTCTTTACGGTTGGCTTTATAGGCTGGAAACAAATTATTCCGTAATGCGCTCCCACCTTTATCAAAACATACCGCTAAATATTCGGGTTTTTCTTTGCGTAATACTTCAAATAATGAATTGGTAAATCCCATTATAGCGGAAACATCCATCCCAGTAGAAGTGATGCGTGGGTTTTTAATAAAAGCATAATAACCCCTAAATATTAAAGCAAAGGCATCTAATAAAAATAATCTTTTTGGTACGGACATAGTTATAAAATTAGCAATGTGGTAAAAGTAGTAAAGTTTGAAAGTATAAAAGTAGAAAGTTTGAAAGTTTTACTAACAATATACAAAACGCTAAAAAAACGGAAAGGTTTATCCTATACAATAATAAGCATTTTAATTAGGGCGTTCCCCTATCGGGTCGTGTTACCCGCTGTATCTTTTTTTGGCATAAACGCCACCAAAAAAAGGATGCCGCTTGTACAACTAACGCAAAAAGCACATCATTTCATATTAAATTCTGCTTTCAATAATAAGTCAGATAGGTTAATATTTAACGCTACTACAATTTTTAAAAGCGTTTTAATTGTTGGGTTTGTGCGCCCTCCTCGATGACATAGATTTTCAATCCGTGCAAGTACAAATGTCATATTTTTTTGTAATTTTAAGGCATGTCTACAAAATATAAAGCTACAGAAGCCGATAAAACCTATTCGCCTTTATTGGGTTTTCCATCAACAAAAATCATTACAAAAATTAGATTTTTAAGCAAACTAATAAACCTTTAGGCTATCCTACCACTATTAAAAAACATAAAACATGAGTCCGAATTTAATGGTAGCCATATCAATCGTTTTCCCATTTAATTTGGCTGTATTTTGCAACAAAGGTTGCAATCCGTACGATAAGTAGAAATTCCAAGTATTCCAACCAAAACTAATGTCTAAGTCCGCTTGTAATTTATGGATGTCTTTTAAATTCAATATTTTATAATCGCCTATTTCTCCTTTATACTTGACTACACTGTTGAATACGTATCCTAATTTTACACCTGCATAAACTCTCCAAAATTTATGTGATGTTGTAGTAGAGGTACGCCACCTAAACTGAATAGGAACTTCTACAACATGCACATTAAGCTTATTTTTACTAAAGCCTGAAACATTATTATCCAATACCCCATAACTAATCGCTCCTTCATTTTCTTGTATGGATAGATTTTGATTGTATGAATTTGTAGCATATCCTAAACCAATACCTAATGCTAAGGTTCTCTTCTTATTTATAGGCAGGTCTCTAATAAATCCTAACTGAAATCCTCCTGAAAAACCTTGTTGAGAGATACCTTCTGGCTTATTATTAATAAAATTATAGGTAAAACCTATATAAAATTGATCTTCTCTGTATTTTAAATCTTCAAAAGGTATGGTGTCATTTTTCTTTTCTTGTGAAAAAGAAAAAAAAGAGCTTAAAACGACTAAAAATAAAAATAGTTTTTTCATAAATACGAAGATACAAATAATAAAATTTTACACATAAAAAAGCACCCTACAAGTAGCGTGCTTTTAATTCTTTTAAAAATAAATTTTACTTTTTACCTGGTTTAGCAGCAATGTAACTTATTTTTAACATGTTTTCTTTACGTAAAGCGATTTTAATATCACTAATTAAACCCATATTTACGTTTTTATCTACTTTTAAAGCGGTTACCATAAATGGTATTACTTCTTCTTTACGCAATGCTAACTCGGCATAAATAAATTGTTTTAAATCTGATGGTTGTGCAATTTTATCATTCAATTGCAACACGCCTTCTGTACCAAATTTCTCATATCCTTTTGCTGGTTTCCCTGCATATATAAACATGATTTTTTTGTTTTTACGATCTAATTTTTCTACCGTTTCTGCAGATGGTAGTTTATTTTCTACCATTAAATCACCATCTTTCATAACGGTTACCGTCATGAAAAAGAACAGCAACATAAAAACAATATCTGGTAAAGCCGCTGTAGATGCTTGTGGAAGCTCTCCACTTTTTTTCTTTTTAAACTTTGCCATAATTATTTATTTTTAGATTCTGCTTCAGATATAATTTGAGGATACATCCCCTTTAATTTATCCAACCTTACTTTTATCTTTCCTTTAAGCACTTCGTCTTTTACTTGAGGGTCTCTAAAAATTGCATTCATTTTAGAATATGTATTTCCTTGACCATACAAACGCTCTGCTTCTCTATCTCTTAGAAAGATGTAGGCAGCACCCAATTCATCTTGTATTTTTAAATACGTTTCATAACTGGTTTCACGCTCATTTTTCAAGGCAATAATTGCTTTTGAAGGGTGATCAGAAGATTCTGGACTTCTTTCACCTTTACAATAATCACAAACTTTACCATCAGCACTTTTACCGCCACCGTTATCAATAAATTTAATTGCTGCTGCACGAAGATCTTTGATATCCATCAAATTGTCTTCTACCAACAGTTGATTGTTTTTATTAACTACAACAGTAAAAATGTTTTTCTTTTTAATGACAACTTCATTTTTTTCAGGATTTTCTTCCCAACGTGGTAATTTACGAGTTACTCCATTATCTTGTTCAAAGGTGGTAGTTACTAAGAAAAATATCAACAACAAGAAAGCAATGTCTGCCATTGATCCTGCATTTACTTCTGGACTTGATCTTCTTCCCATAATTTATTTATTTAATGCTTTCTTAATACCACCAAATACAATTGATGCTATTGATATTGCAAATAAGATATATACTACACGTAAACCTGTACCTACCCATTTAGAAGCACCTTCCGTAGCCATTAACTTACCTGTATTACTAACCACTTCTGTCCCTGAAGACATACCATAACTAATACCTACTATTGCTAATAAACCAACTATTACAATTAGTGCCATTTTTAATTTTGCAGGACTTGATGCTAAGTTTTTAATAGAAAACAATACTGCAATTGCTGCAGCAGCGTAAACTAATATTTTACCCAACCAAATCATGTTGCTTATCATTCCTTCATTGGTTTGATCTTTAGCAATCAAAACCCAGAAAACCAAACCGATAACACTTACTAGAGCGATACCAATATTCATTATTTTTTGTAAATTCATAAGATATATGATTTTTACCTTGATATAATATCCTGTATTAAAAAGACACAGGACACTTCAAGAGGTTATTATTTTTTGTTTGCTACTAATAAATCAATCAAAGAGATTGACGCATCTTCCATGTCATTTACAATAGCATCAATTTTAGAAACGATGTAGTTGTAAAAAACTTGTAAAATAATTGCAACAATAAGACCAAATACGGTTGTTAACAATGCAATTTTAATATCTCCTGCAATTAATGATGCATCAACACCACCTGCAACTGCAATTTGATCAAATGCACTAATCATACCAATTACGGTACCCATAAACCCTAACATTGGAGCAATAGCAATAAATAAAGATACCCATGAAACGTTTTTCTCTAACTGTCCCATTTGAACTCCACCATAAGCAACAACTGCTTTTTCTGCAGATTCTACTCCTTCATGAGCTCTGTCTAATCCTTGATAAAAAATTGAAGCTACTGGTCCTTTTGTATTTCTACAAACTTCTTTTGCTGCTTCAATACCACCTGATTGTAATGCTTCTTCAACTGCTGAAGTTAATTTTTTAGTATTAGTAGTTGCCATGTTTAAATAAATGATTCTTTCAATTACGAAAGCCAACCCTATAATTAAACATAATAATACAACACCCATAAAACCTGCTCCACCTTCTATAAAACGTGTTTTAAGCCCTTCGTGTCCAAATCCTCCACCTGGAGCGTCTTGAATAATTGTTTGAATGTTTGCTGCTACCGCGTATGCGTTATTTGAAGCACTCACTTGAGTTCCTGCTAATAACATTCCAACTGCTGGTACAATAGAAAATAATTTTTTCATTTTTAATTTCTTAATTAATTAGTAATAAGGTTAAATATATAGTTTTTTAATGTTTTATCAACTTTAAATTCACAAAAACATATCTCTTGCAATTTTAAAATCCATGCCAAATAACGAAAAAAATATGGTTTGCTAAAATTTTCGAAGTGTTTTTTTACTGAAAATTATCTGTTAGCTCTCCTTTTATCGATTTTTCAAACATTAATTTAAAATTCTGAGCTGTCGTATTTATTGATAATAAGTACATTAACTTAGTTATAGCGGCTTCAAAAGTAATATCACCTCCAGATATTAACCCTAACTGTTGTAAATGTGTGCTGGTTTCATATCTCCCCATCAACACACTTCCTCCTACACATTGGGTAACATTTACTATTTGCACTCCTTCTTTTAAGGCTTTTCCTAGTCGCTTAGTAAACCACGGAAGCGTTGGTGCATTACCTGCCCCGTAGGTTTCTAAGATTACTCCTTTTATATTCGGGATATTTAAAACTGCTTTTACTACATTTTCTGTAATACCTGGAAAAAGCTTCAATACAGCAACATTAGTGCACATTTTATCATGTACATGAAATTTACCTGAACCTTCTTGCTTTAACAGGTTACGTTTAAACACTTTTAAATGCACTCCTGATTCTGCTAATTCTGGGTAATTGGGAGATGAAAATGCTTCAAAATGTTCTGCATTTATTTTTGTTGTTCTATTGGCTCTATATAATTTGTATTCAAAATAAAGACAGACTTCTTTTATTTTTGGATCGCCATTTTTTTTTTGTAAAGATGCCACTTGTATTGCCGTTATCAAATTTTCTTTAGCATCGGTCCGCAAATCACCTATTGGCAATTGACTTCCTGTACAAACAACAGGTTTTTGTAAGTTTTGCAACATAAAACTCAATGCTGATGCGGTATAAGACATGGTATCAGAACCGTGCAACACCACAAAACCATCAAAAGTAGTATAATTATCTTCAATTATTTTTGCAATTTTCACCCAATGAGACACATCCATATTTGATGAATCTATAGGCTCATCAAAAGATAGGGTGCTAATGTTACATTCCAATTGTTTTATTTCGGGTATTTTTATTAATAAGTTATCAAAATTAAAAGCACGTAAGGTTTTAGTTTTAAAATCCTTTACCATACCAATAGTTCCACCGGTATAAATCAATAAGATGTTTGGTTTAATTAGCATTCAATTTTTCTTTATTTACAACTGGATTAGCATACATGAGTAGAAAATTTATCAAAGCTACCTTATCATTTATATCAATCCGTTTTTCTATACGACGCTCAAACTGACGTGCTTCTTTATCGCTATAAAAGTTTTTATATTTATTTACTTCAAACAAAAGGTCATACGCTAAATAATTAGTAGGCCACAATTTATATTGCTCGTGTATTTTTTTATCTATTAAAAGTGCCAACTCTTGTAACTGCTTGTTTTTACCTTCTCCTAACTCACTAATTATATCCATGTCTGCATTTATAACTTCTCCTACCCCAATATGTATGCGTTTTTTATTACCTGTAAGTCCTTTTAAAATGGAGTTAAAATCTTCGTTTTCAGACTTTATATATTCTTCATCATAATGTTTTGCCATCAATTCTGGCATTTTTAGCATGTCTGTAGGGTCAAATTCATATGACAATGCTACGGGTACAATTTTCAATTTCTTAAAATGCTCAAAATCCGAATCATTTCCTTTTGCTAAGGACAACATTTTTAATAATCCTTGTTGGGTAACGTCATTACCGTTTTTTGTACGCCCTTCTCGTTGCGCCATCCAAACGGAACGGTTATCATCAACAATACATTTTGAAATATATTCTGATAGCAACTTAGAACTCATTAGCATTTCACGAGGAGTCAAACCACGTTGCACTAAAAAGCTTCGGTTTAACTTTGATAAACCTAATAAAAAAGATTTTTGCACCAAATTATCACCTATTGCAGATGCTGTCATGATCATTCCTTGATGAAATAATGATAAATTAATCAATCCCGTGTCTAATACGATATCCCTATGATTAGAAATGTATAAATATGCGGTATTTTTATCTAATTTATCAAAGCCTGAAGTTGATAATCCCTCTGAAGATCGTGACAATACATTTTGAATCCCTCTTGCTATAACCTTGGTTTGAAAATCACGTATGGAGTGACAGTTAGTTAACATCCCACTTATAAACTCATCTGTTGCTTGCGGAAAAATAAACTGTAACATCGATTTTACCATAGGGTGTCTTCCTATAATTTGTAATGCATCATTTACTTCCGAATCATGGTACGGTCTTATTTTATCAAATTTTGACAATTTTTTATTTTTTTAATTACACAAATGAACGAAAAAAATATGAATTACACCAATTGACTGTTTCTGTGAAATTAAACTCCAAAAACTACTTTTGAGTTTTCAGTAGTAATACGTGCTATTTCTGATAATGGTATTTCATAAATATCGGCTATTTTTTTAGCTACATTTAATAAATAACTACTCTCATTTCGTTTTCCTCTAAAGGGAGTGGGCGCTAAATAAGGTGCATCGGTTTCTAAAACAATATGTTTAATTTCTATTTGATTTAAAAATTGATCTATTTTACCGTTTTTAAAGGTTACCACCCCTCCTATTCCTAATTTCATATTGTAAGAAATTGCCAACTTAGCTTGCTCCAATGTTCCTGTAAAGCAATGAAAAACCCCAAATAAGTCTGCCCCTTTTTCACTTTCCATAACCTCAAAAACTTCATCAAACGCTTCTCTACAATGAATTACAATGGGTAATTTGTATTTTTTCGCCAATTGTACTTGAGTTTTAAAAGCTTCTTTTTGCTCATTTATCAAGGTTTTATCCCAATACAAATCCATACCAATTTCTCCAATTGCTACAAATTTACGTGTTTTTAATTGCACTTCAATCAACCCTAATTCTACCTTATAATTTTCTTTCACATGTGTGGGATGCAGGCCTGCCATTAAAAAAACCTGCTCCGGATAATCCTTTTCCATTTGTAGCATTGCATTGGTGAATTCTGAATCTATTGCTGGTAAAAATAGTCGTTTCACTCCTGCTTCAAAAGCACGTTGCATCATTTCTTTTCTATCTTCATCAAAAGCATCACTATATAAATGGGTATGGGTGTCGGTAAAAATCATAAGTTTATTTGTTTACTTTTGCAAAAATATCGAAATATGTCATTACAACACTATCTTTCTGAAAAAGCTTACGTTAAAATTAAAATGAAGCTCACCAAAACCAATCATTTTAAGGTTACCGCAAAAGTTAATGGCACCAAGGGAAAATTTATTATTGACACAGGTGCTTCTAACACTTGCATTGACATTAATTTAATAGATAAATTTAAACTAAACCCTTTAAATACTGACACCAAAGCCTCTGGAGCGGGAGCTGTTAATATGGATACACAAATTGCAAAAAAAGTACAATTAAAAATTGGAAGTTGGAAATCGAAAAAAAATAAGGTAGTCATTTTCAACTTGTCCCACGTAAATCAAGCACTTATAAATCACAGTTCAAACCCCGTAGATGGTATTATTGGTGCAGATATTTTAAAGAAAGGGAAAGCTATAATTGATTACACCAAAAACAACTTGTATTTAAAATAATTACCGTTTATCGGATTTATTTGCGTTTTACAGGTAGGGCATCTATCTTGCACAGCGTTACTACTATTAGTACAACTAAATTACTATCATCATGAAAAAAAATTATTTATATTTTTAATCACCTTACTTACATTAACAGCAAATGCACAACAGGTAACAGTAAATAACACAACCTACAATACTCAAGGCTTAATTGAGGATGTTTTAATTGAGGGACCATGTGCTAACACCTCTAATTGGACACAAACTACAGGTTCTAACTTTAATGGAGTTGGCTACTTTGAAAAAAATGGAAGTACCTTTCCTTTTACTAAAGGAGTTATATTAAGTACTGGGGCTGTAACAAGTGCTATTGGGCCTAAAGCAAACTTTTCTAGTGATGATAGTAATCAAGCTGGAGATGCAAATATTGCAACTCTCTTAGGTGTAAACATAACTAATATAAATGACGCATCTATACTTGAATTTGACTTTATCCCTACAGTAGATCATATTAGTTTTAGATATTTGATGGCCTCTGAAGAGTACACAGGAACTTTTCCTTGCAGCTTTTCTGACGCCTTTGCTTTCATTATTTCCGGACCTGGAATCAACAATACCAATTCATACAACCATGATGCTGACCCTGCCACACCTGATTTAATTTTAGATTTAGGAGGGAAAAATATTGCATTAGTTCCTGACGCCTCCAACCCTGGTAATTACACTAATATACCTGTTAGTGTCACTAACATTCACACATTAAACAGTTGTGGTACAGGGCAATTAGGATCCGTTGCCATACCAACTTATTATGACACCCCACTAAGTGGAAATAGCGGTATTGCTTTTGATGGCCAAACCGTTCCATTAACTGCGGAATCAGATGTTGTTGCAGGCCAAACCTATCACATTAAACTTGTTATTGCTGAAAACCAAGACAGCTCTTATGATTCAGCTGTATTCCTTGAAGGTGGTAGTTTTTCATTAGGAATTACCTTAAACCTTAATGGAGTTGTTATTACAAATGGTGCTGCTGATATTTGCGGAAATAGTAGCCCCACTTTAGACGGCACTGTAAATGTTCCTGGTGTCATTTACCAATGGTCCTTAGACGGCGTAGAAATGACTACCGCCAATGGTTTTTCTCAAAATGAAACTAACCCTACATTAATACCTACCATTTCTGGAGTATACAATCTAAACGCAAGTATCCCTCAAGGAGGTAGTAATACTTGTGAAGATGATGAAAATGTAACCATTACCTTTCACACCACTCCCGTTGTAGCAACAGCTCCTGACCTACACCTATGTGATTTATTATCTGACAATACCGAAAATTTTACATTAACCGATAATGATACTGCTATATTAGGTACACAACCCGCTGCAGATTATACCATAACCTATCATGCCAATCAAACAGATGCCGATGCAAATACATCAGCATTAACATCCCCTTTTACTAGTAGCGGACAAACTATTGTTGCTCGTATAGAAAATAACTCCCTAACCTCTTGTTATGATACGGCAAGCTTTAACTTAGTATTAGACCCATTACCTACTTTCCCTACTGTAATTAATGATTATATTTTATGTGATAACGACTATGATGGCTTTAATACTTTTGATTTAACGACCATGGATACCACCATTAACCAAGGAGTAGCAAACATTACCGTAAATTATTTTACCGATAACACTTATACAACAAGCATTGCAACACCTACAGCATACACCAATACCACCGCAGGAGGAAACATCGTATATGCGCAATTAGAAAATACAACCACAAATTGTACTAGTCAAACTCAATTTAATGTCGTGGTAAATCCAATACCTGTAATTACAGCTATCCCTGATTATGAACTATGTGATGACGATTTTGATGGCTTTGTCAATACTTTTGATTTAACCACTATTGATGCTACGGCAACTAGCGGTGTAACTGGAATTACAGCAACTTATTATACCGACAATACGTATGCAACACAAATTGCAACACCCACAACATATACCAATACAACCGCAAATGGAAATATCATTTATGTGCAATTAGAAAACACCATCACAAACTGTATTAGCCAAACACAATTTAATGTAGTGGTAAACCCACGTCCCGTTTTAACCTCTCCTGTAGAACTCAAACAATGTGATGACGATACTGACGGAATTACCGCATTTAATTTAACTGAAGCCAATGAATTACTTTCTGTAAACTATGCAAATGAAACCTTTATCTTTTATAACAATTTAGCTGATGCGCAAGCAGGTAATAACCCTATTGCTACTCCTGATAATTTTAATACAGGGGCTACTACAGTATATGCAAGTGCAACCACAACAAGTGGTTGTATTAGTTACGGACAAGTAAATTTAGTTGTAGGAATTACTCAAATACCCAATACTTTTCAATTGGCATATCAAGAATGTGATGATGATTTTGATGGTATTACTACTTTTGATTTTAGTGATGCAACTGCGCAAGTAGTGGCATTATTTCCCGCAGGAACACCAATTACGGTAACATATTATGAAGATCAAGTAAACGCTTTAGCAGAAACCAACGCCATTGCTGATATTAGTAATTATCAAAATACCACTCCAAGCGTACAAACCGTATGGATACGTGTAGATAGTGATGACGTAAATGCTTGTTTGGGTTTAGGAGAACACATTACCCTAACCGTAAACCCAATACCTGCTAACAATTTAATTCCTACCGAATTGGTTGGATGTAGTGACTTATTAACTGCCGAATTTGATTTAGATAGCGTTACTACTGCCGCTTTGGGTGGTGCAATAGATGTTACCGTTAGTTACCATGCAAGTCAAACAGATGCCGATAATAATATCAACCCGTTAACAAGTCCTTATAACGCTCCAGCAAATACTATTATTTATGTAAGAGCAGAAAACACTACCACAGGGTGTTTTCAAACGCTACGTAACTTTGAGTTAATTGTACACCCAATACCTGTTATCAATACCAATCCTACCCCAATTGTATTATGTGATGATGACGGTGTTAATGATGGATCAACTCTTTTTGATTTAACCATTAGAGAAAATGAAATTAGAGGCGTAAATACCACTGGTTTCTCTATCGCATTTTATACCGTACAAGCGGATGCTATTGCTGGAACAGGTGCAA
Organism: Bacteroidota bacterium; assembly: GCA_024280635.1. Taxonomy (GTDB): domain Bacteria; phylum Bacteroidota; class Bacteroidia; order Flavobacteriales; family Flavobacteriaceae. The sequence goes on from JAJRPS010000060.1 coordinate 28,729, forward strand.
GTTTAATAGTAGACCCTACTAATTTCATCAACACTACAAATCCTCAAACCATATATGTTCGCGTAACAAATGATACTACTGGATGTTATGCAATTGCCGAATTAATAGTAGAAGTATTGCCTTCCCCACAAACCCAAACCCTAACACCATTATACGTTTGTGATAATGATAACGATGGTTTTGTTTTGAATTTTGTGTTAAACAATCCTACAACGCTAGCAGAAGTAACAGGTGGTAATACTGCTTATACAGTCACTTTTTATGAGTCGCAAGCGGAAGCTGATTTAGCTGTGCCAGGGACAGAAATTCAAAGT
>JAJRPS010000061.1 GCA_024280635.1 Bacteroidota bacterium
CAATTGGTGTAGAAATCACACTACTTGTGCTACCACAACTTGCTAATATTAAAGCAGTAGCTGCTGATAAAAATAATGGTTTTAATAGTTTCATAATTAAGATTTTGTTATGTTATTATATTATTGGTATTCCTTTTGAAGGTTTTGTTACAAAAAGGGTTAAAAAACTTCTTTTTTTCAAAACTATAAGCTTCGAATTTCAAAGATACGGATATCTTTTAATTTGAAAAAACTTCCGAACAGGTAAATTTTTCATTTAGCACGACACCTCTTTCTCCTTGTTTTACGGTTACAATTTGGTTGTGCGCATCGTGTTCTAAAAACAAATAGTAATTATTGTCTGCTGCTTGGTTTAAAAATTTTGTTTTTTCGTCTAAACTCAATAACGGTCTGGTGTCATATCCTGTTACATACGGCACTTTTAAATGTCCCAATGTTGGCATTAAATCGGCCATGAAACAGATTATTTTTCCGTTATAATTGATGTGTGGAATCATTTGTTTTTCGGTATGTCCATCAATAAATAGCACTCCAAAGTCTAATTCGGTGTCTGCAATAAAACCAGAATTTTCTGTACTTTTCATAAAGTTCAATTGTCCGCTTTCTTGCATGGGCAATAAGTTTTCTTTTAAAAAGGATGCTTTTTCTCTGTTATTAGGTTCAACTGCCCATTGCCAATGTTTTTTATTGGTCCAAAATTTTGCGTTTTTAAATGCGGGTTGGTAGTGTGTTCTGCCTTTATTCCACTCTACACTTCCTCCACAATGGTCAAAGTGTAAATGGGTCATAAATACATCAGTAATATCCCCTTTACAAAACCCGTATTTTGCTAATGATTTTTCGATGGAATGATCTCCCCATTGGTGATAATATCCAAACCATTTATCGGGTTGCTTGTTTCCCATTCCACTGTCAATTAGTGTTAGTTTATTTCCATCTTCTATCAACAAACATCGTGCTGCAATATCTATTAGATTGTTGGCGTCTGCGGGATTTGTTTTTTGCCAAATGACTTTGGGTACTACGCCAAACATAGCACCACCGTCTAATTTAAAGTTTCCTGCTTCTATTGAGTATAATTTCATTTTTAACTTAATTTAAAACTTACATTTTCTAAATTTTCTGTAGAACCTACAAGTGTAACAACATCTCCTAAACGTAAACGTGTGTATCCATGTGATATAATAAGTTGTCCTTTTCTTTTAATGGATAATACAATAATATCGGTAGGAAACCGTAAATCACGTAGGGTTAAACCATGTATATCTTTGTTTCTAATTTCTACATCTATGGTATCTTGACTTTCATCCATACCTAATAATAAGGAAGCTGCATTTGGCGAACGCACTAAGTGATCTAGTAAACTTACCATTGCTGTTGAGGGTTCAATAATTAACGCATCCAATTTGTGAAATTTATCAAAGTTTTTACGATCATTTAAACGCACTACAATATCTCGTGTTCCTATTTTTTCATAGATGGTTTCTGCAATTTGATAATTTTCATCGTCAGAAAGCATGCATACAATAGCGTCTGCACTTTGGATATTTAGTTTTTCAATTTTATCTTTTAAATTACCATAAATACCTACAATATCGCATTCTTTTACCGTATTATCAAAATCTTGATTTACAGCAATAATTTTAGGTTCCCAATTATGACTTTTTAATTGTTTTGCTAAAGCGATAGACTGACTTTCTAAGCCAAAAATCACCACGTCTTTTACGCCATCAAAATCCGGTGTTTCCTTTTTTAAATGACTTTCTTTAACTAAATTGATGGCTAATTTGAATAGTGGTGGTCCTATTAATTGATTGATTACAATTATTGCAATAATAATGGTTTGAAACTGATAGCCCCAATCAGGAAACTCATTTGCTATAATTGTAGTTAATCCTAGTGCTACACCTGCCTGTGTAATATAAGGCATCCAAGATATCCAGGTGTATTTTTTGTCATCTTTTGCCGCTACTACCCCAAAAACACCTCCTAAAACCATCGTTAACAGTCGTAAAAAGAATAACGCTAAAGCAATCCAAAATACTTCTGCTAAAGTTTGTAATGATAATGATGCTCCTGTAAGCGTAAAAAACACAATATATATAATTGGTGATACTTCTTCTAAAAGTTCCACAAATTCTATTCTGTTTTTACTATAATTGGTAATATAAAAACTACCTATAATACACATTAAAAGCGGTTCTAAAACAATTTCATGATGAAAAAATTGTTCTGTATTATTTTTTACAAATGCCGCAAACAAATACACCCCCCACCCCAGTAGTGTAATTATAATAGCCTTTACTGTTTGTGGCATTTTTATGGATAATGGTATTTGTAATAATTTACCTATTAAAATACCTATTAAAAAGGAAATAAATAACTCAAAAAGAAGTATTAATAAGAATACAACCCCTATTTTTTCACCATGTATAATTGCTTTTGCAACAGCAAAACAAATTGCGAAAAGTATAATTACCAATACATCTTTTACAACGGTAACGCCCATTGCTGTTTTGGTAAATGGACCATTTGCACGCATTTCATTTATTACAGCAATAGCAGAAGACGGTGATCGTGCCACGAAAATAGTACCAAACAAAATGGCAATTGCAAAACGCAACTCATTTGATAAACTAGCCATAAATGGTATTTTATCAGCCACATAATATACCACAGCACTACTTAATACAAATGTAATTACCAATTGCCCAATGGTCATCCATTTAATGGAGTTTATACGGCTGCGGAGCTCTTTTAAATACAATTCTGATCCTGCAGAAAAAGCGATTATTGCCAATGCAATATCATTTAAAAAGCTCAATTTTGGCAATGCTGTTTTGGGTATAAAATTTAATACCGATGATCCTGCAATAATACCGGTAATAATTAATCCTGTTATTAATGGAAATTTTATTTTCTGAAAGGTTTTAGCTATCTGAAAACCAGCTATTGCAACAACAATAAAGCCAATTAAAAGTACAATAAGAGGTGTATTCATGTAGTGTTTGTTAGTTATATGCCCTAAATATATAAATATATATGTAATTCCTTTTATAGTTTACATGATATATTGTAGTTTGCAATACCTAAAAAACAATAAATTATGAAAAAAATTGCATTATTACTACTGTTTATAACTACTATTTCATGTAGCGGAGACGATGATATTTCTTGTAATGACGCAGCGGCAGCAAGCGCAGTAGCGTTATCAAATTTTCAAGCAGACAATAGTGACGCTAATTGCTTTGCTTTAAAAGCTGCTTTAGAAAATCAAGAAGGTGTATGCGGAAGCTTATCTTCTAACTTAGCGGGAACATTAGCTAGTTTAAGTTGCAATTAAACCCTTTGCCGTTGAATTGAGATAGTTAATCATTAATAAAACAATTAATAAAATATGATCGCATTAGCAGGAATTATAATTTTAGGAATATTAGCACAATGGGTAGCTTGGAAATTTAAAATACCCGCAATTTTACCTTTACTCCTTATTGGCTTATTGGTTGGACCTGTTGCTGCTGAATTTCTATCAGAAGATGGCACCAAATGGATTGAGCCTATTTGGAATGGAGAAAAAGGGCTTTTTCCAGGAGAAGGGTTGTATTATTTCGTTTCACTTTCTATTAGTATTATCTTATTTGAAGGCGGTTTAACCTTAAAGAAAAATGAAATTAAAACCATTGGACCTGTAGTTACAAAAATAATAACACTAGGCGCTTTAGTTACTTTTATTGCTGCTGCTGTTGCGGTACACTATTTATTTCAATTGAGTTGGCAAGTATCATTTTTATTTTCTGGACTAATAATTGTTACTGGACCTACTGTAATTACTCCTATTTTAAGAAATATTCCACTAAAAAAAGATGTTTCTGCGATCTTAAAATGGGAAGGCATTTTAATTGATCCTATTGGTGCTTTAATAGCTGTTTTGGTTTTTGAATTTATTAGTGTTGAAGGAGATAGTGGATTTACGCAAACTGCACTTTTAGAATTTGGTAAAATTGTATTGTTTGGTACTTCGTTTGGATTCACTTTTGCACATGCACTGGCCTATGTGGTAAACAAAAAATTAATTCCGCATTACCTCCTAAATGTTGTTTCATTATCTACCGTATTACTGGTTTATGTAGAATCGGACCTGTTTGCTCATGAGTCAGGGTTATTAGCGGTTGTAGTGATGGGAATGGTATTAGGGAATTCGAAAATTTCTAATTTAAAAGAGCTCCTGTATTTTAAAGAATCCTTGAGTGTATTGTTAATTTCTATTTTATTCATTTTACTTTCTGCCAATATGAATATGTCAGAGTTGTATTTAATTTTAAATTGGAAAACCGCAATATTGTTTGCTATCATCGTTTTTGTAATTAGACCGTTAGGGGTTTTTCTAAGTACGCAAAAATCAAGTTTAAAAATTAATGAAAAACTATTTATCAGTTGGGTAGGTCCTAGAGGTATTGTTGCTGCTGGTATTGCTTCTTTATTTGGATCTAAATTAGCGGCAAAAGGAGTTGAAGGGGCTGAATATATTACACCCTTAGTATTTATGGTTGTTTTAGGTACTGTTTTGTTAAATGCAACAACCGCACGTTTATTTGCTAAAACAGTAGGTGTGTTTTTGAAAACCTCAAATGGTATTTTAATTATTGGTGCTAATGATGTGGCACAGCTTATTGCCAAATATTTACATCAAAACAACCGTCATGTAGTGTTGCTTGACAGCAATAAAATGAACATTGAAAAAGCAAAAGAAAAGGGTTTAGAAGCCATGAGCGCCAACATTTATTCGGAAACCCTTACTGATGATATTGAATTAAATGATGTTGGGTATTTAATGGCATTAACCGCAAATAGTGATATTAACAATTATGCCATTCAAAAATTTAGTGCCCAGTTTGGAGAAAATGGGTCTTTCCGTTTGGTTTCTACCGATGAAATGTTGGATGATGAAAACAATCCGCTTAAAGGGTTATTTAGCCATACCGATGATTATCATGCTTTAGCAGAACTTGCACGAAAACACTCTTATATTAATGAAATTGAAATTGAAAATCAAGAACACTATAAACAATTAATTGCTGCTACAGAAACCGATAAAGACCGTATCCCTTTATTTATAAAAAATGAAGCAGGAGAATTGTCTATTATTCCTGCAAATCATACAAACCTAAACACAATTTCTGAAAATTCTAAATTGGTGTACTTAGGAAAAAATTTAAAAACATAGCGTAAAAACCTGAGTTCAACATAACAAAAACAAGTTTTAATCCCTTATTGAGGGTTTAATTCCCCGAGGCTTGCCTTGAAATTGAAAATGGTTTTTCGGAAGTATACCTCGCACCCTTGGGTCGAGGTTGTTGATTTGATAACTTATTGATTTCATAAATATTACATGTTATCAATCCTCTCAATTAATTTTTAGTATGGATTCGACCAAAAACACACTAAATACGCAGCCTATTTTCCTATAAATTATTAAATTAACTCGTTAGTCCAATAATTTATAGGTCATATCTCACATCTTTATTGCTTTTTTGCTTCAATTATTATATTGAACTCAGGTTAAAAGTAGAATATTTTGTACTTTTGTAGTCGCTTAAAATACAAATTTTAATAAAAAAATATGGCAACACAAGATTTTGGAATGAAAGAAGCATTAGCTGCTTTAGGTGTTCAAGAAATAAATAAAGGAACCTCAACAGGTTCAAATAATTTCGCAAATGGTGAAGTAATAGAAAGTTACTCTCCAGTAGACGGAAAATTAATAGGTAAAGTTATTAGTACTAGCGCTGCAGATTACGAAAAAGTAATGGAAGCTGCTACAAGTGCATACAAAACCTTTCGTACAATGCCTGCGCCACAACGTGGAGAAATTGTACGCCAGTTTGGTAACAAACTAAGAGAGTTAAAAGAACCATTAGGTAAGTTAGTTTCTTATGAAATGGGAAAATCTTTACAAGAAGGTTACGGTGAGGTTCAAGAAATGATTGACATCTGTGATTTCGCAGTAGGGTTGTCTCGTCAATTAAACGGACAAACCATTCCGTCAGAACGTCCAGAACACGTAATGCGTGAGCAATGGCACCCAATTGGAGTAGTCGGTATTATATCGGCATTTAACTTTCCTGTAGCCGTTTGGGCGTGGAATACTGCTTTAGCGTGGATTTGTGGTGATGTTTGTGTATGGAAAGCTTCTGAAAAAGCACCTTTATGCTCTATCGCTTGTCAAAACATTATTGCAGGTGTTTTAAAAGAAAATAACTTACCAGAAGGAATTTCTTGTATTGTAAATGGAGATTATATAGTAGGAGAAATGATGACTACGGATACCCGTATTCCATTAATTTCTGCAACAGGATCTACCCGTATGGGACGTATTGTTGGTGCAACAGTAGCACAACGTTTTGGTAAAAGTTTATTAGAATTAGGTGGTAACAATGCTATTATTATTACACCAACTGCCGATTTAAAAGTGGTTGTTCCTGGTGCTGTATTTGGTGCTGTAGGTACTGCTGGACAGCGTTGTACATCTACCCGTAGATTAATTATACATGAATCGGTTTATGATACTGTAAGAGATGCTATTGTTGGCGCTTATAAGCAATTAACAATTGGTAACCCTTTAGATGAAAAAAATCATATTGGGCCATTAATTGATCATGATGCCGTAAATACTTATTTAGCAGCTATTGAAAAAGCAAAAGCTGAAGGCGGTAAGGTATTAGTAGAAGGTGGCGTTTTAAAAGGTGATGGTTACGAAAGCGGATGCTACGTAAAACCTGCTATTATTGAAGCTAAAAACGAATACGAAATTGTACAGCATGAAACTTTTGCTCCTGTTTTATATTTATTAAAATATAGCGGAGAAGTTGAAAATGCTATCGATATTCAAAATGGAGTTGCTCAAGGATTGAGTTCAGCAATTATGACTAATAATTTAAAAGAAGCTGAAAAATTCTTATCCTTCTCTGGTTCTGACTGTGGTATTGCTAATGTAAACATCGGAACTTCTGGTGCGGAAATTGGTGGTGCTTTTGGTGGTGAAAAAGAAACTGGTGGAGGACGTGAAAGCGGATCTGATGCTTGGAAAATTTACATGAGACGTCAAACCAATACCATTAACTATTCTGATGAGCTACCGTTAGCTCAAGGAATTAAGTTTGATTTATAGATTGATATCAAACATTGTTATAAAAAAGGCTTCACAA
>JAJRPS010000062.1 GCA_024280635.1 Bacteroidota bacterium
ATAGCCTCTAGCAAGGTGTCTGAAAAATGACCTTTCATTTTTTTACGCTTGTACTTATCTTTCAAGTCTACCAACGCTACTTTTGGCATTTTCACATTATTATGGCGATGTAAAATTTCTACCAATCCATATTTTCCATTTTGTGCATTGTAATAACTCTCTATACTTGGCGTAGCACTCCCTAACAAAACATGAGCACCAAACTGTTTTGCTAGTACTATTGCAGCATCTCTTGCATGGTAACGTGGTGCGGGATCAAATTGCTTGAAGGACTGTTCGTGTTCCTCATCTACTACTACTAGCCCTAAGTTTTGGAAAGGTAAAAAAATAGAGGATCTTGCTCCTATAATTAATTGCCCTTCATTGTTATTTTCTAAACATTTATTCCATGATTCTACTCGTTCATTTACGGAGTACTTGGAATGAAACACCACAATTTTATCTCCAAAATATATTTTTAATCGCACTATGAGTTGTGTGGTTAATGCTATTTCTGGTAATAAATATAATACTTGTTTGTTTTGCTTAAAAGCTTCTTCTATCAATTTTACGTACACTTCTGTCTTACCAGAAGCGGTAACACCTCGCAACAAACAGACTTTATTTTGAGTAAAAACATCTTTAATTCCCAACAATGCTTTTACCTGATGTTCATTTAGTTTCTTAGACACTTCTGTATCGTTTAAAAACTGATTTCTATAGGTTTGAATATAATAAATTTCAAATATTCCCTTATCAACTAGTGCTTTAATTACTGCTGATGAAATCCCTCCTTTTTCTGATAATTCCTTTTGTTTTATTGAAGAAGTATCTCCCGTATTCATAGAAAAATAGGTTAATATTGCTTCTTGCTGTTTTTTTGCTCTAGAAACAATTTTCAATAATTCTTCTAAACCAGAACCGCTTTGATATTGTTGGGTTAACTGAATGTATTTTGCTAATTTTGGTTTGTACTGTTCATAAATTTCTTCTCGTAATTTAATAAACTTTTTAGCTAATAAACTTTTTATAGGTTTTAATACATTTTTTTTATTGATAATTTTAGATACTTCTGCTATTTTTAATGCCGATTGTCTTTCCAACGCTTCTAAAATTAAATATTCATCATCCGTAAGTACATCCTCTTCCGAAACTTCTTTTACGGTTTTGGAAATTAAGGTTTCACTTTCCAATAAAAAAGCACCTGGTAATGCCGCACGCATTATATCTCCTAAACTACAGAGATAATAATCTGATATCCATTGCCAAAATTGTATATGTTGCTGTCTTAGTAAAGGATATTCGTCTAAAATTTGATGAATTTCTTTTGCTTCATATGTACTGGGTTCTGCTTGATGAATACTGTGTACAATTGCTGTATATATTTTGCTTTTTCCGAAGGGCACCGCCACGCGCATACCTACTCTTAGAAACTTTGCTTCTTCCAAGTTAACGCTATACGTAAAGAGCTTTACGATAGGTATGGGTAATATGACATCTATAAAATATTGCACATACAAATATAGATATTCAATTTTGAATTGATAATTCTAAAATCAGAATTTTAGGACAAGTTGTAAACAAAAAAAACCACGCAATTAGCGTGGTTTTAAATATTATATGTTTTGGAATATTATTTTCCTAACATTCCTTTTTTCAAATCTTTATCTGCTGGTTTTTTACCTAACCAAATACCAAATAATGCTTTTTTAAATGCTAAACCTGCAACGCTTCCTTTCTTTTCTCCGTTTTTATAAACCGTTGTTACCCCGTTTGCGTATACAATATCAAATACATCTTCTTTGTTAATCTCATCATTAAAACAAGCTGTAAATGCTGCTTGCTCCTTAGCTGTTGCTTTTCCTGAAGTTGAGTTTTCAAATCCTTCATTAACCGCTCCTATCATCTTTTTTTGAGACACCATACCGCTAACAATATGCAATTTCATTGCCATCGGAGCATCTGCATTAATAATGGTATTGGCATCTGATGATTTTGTTTGCACATATAAACCACCCGCATACAAATCCATCCAATACTTTTCACGCATTCCCGCCCCATTTAAGTCCATCGATTCTCCTGACAGCGTTACTTTATTTGGCAAAGTTACATCTCCTACTTTCGTTTGTGCTGTTGTAAAATTTACACTTACAATTACAGCGAATACTAATAATAATTTTTTCATTTTTATTTATCTTTATTTAATTAATAATAAAGCCCGTAAAACCACTTTATAGACTTCTTCTTTTTTTTAATTTAGGAGGTTAATTGGCTTTTTCTCTTAATTTTCTTAGAGACACATTAAGCTCATAACCCAGTAATAATATATTAGAATTTAGCCAAATATACAACATCAATATTAAAATAGCCCCTATTGAACCATATAACTCATTGTATTTTGCGAAATTTTGAACGTAAATTCCAAACAAATAGGTGTTTAACAAAAATAATATTGTTGATAATGCTGCTCCTGCTGTAAAATATCGTTTTGCTGACTCTTCTGCTGATCCATAATAATAAAACATTGCAATTACGGTATAAAACATAAAGGTAAAGATAGCATATTTTGCTATGGTTATTCCTATTAAATCACTTTCTATTAAACCATATTCAGTTAAATTTTTAACAATATAAATTTCAACAATTGGTATGGCTATTACGGTTAAAAACAAGAATAATGCCAAAAGTAATGCCACCCAAAGTGCGATAAGATATTGTTTAATAAAATTGATATTTATTTGAGTATGATACGATTCTTGAAAACCACTAAACAAAGCGTTTACTCCGTTTGCCATTAAAAACATGGAAAAGAAAAATGATGAGGATAATAAGCCTCCTCTTTTTTCTTCAAAAATATTTGCAGTAGTGCTTTGAAAAACTTCTAAAGTGTTGGGCGGAAAAACACTTTCTAAAAAAGGTAAAAAATCATTTTGATAATCTATAAACGGAATATATGGCAATAAGTTAATTACAAATAGTAAAAACGGGAATAGCGCCATAAAAAAACTGTAAGATATTGCACCTGCACGCATGGTTAACGCTCCTCTAAAAATACCCACACCATACATTTCTAATACATCATATAAAGATAACCCTTGTAATCCAGGTATTTTGATACGCCTACCTATTTCAAACACAAAATGTAATAAACGAGCACTTACATGTTTTACTTTTTGAATGAACTGATATATTATTTCTGCTAACATTATTATTTAACCGCTTTCAAGCTTAAATCTAAATTATAAACCGAATGTGTTAATGCTCCTGACGAAATATAATCTACTCCACAATTAGCATATTCACGAGCAGTTTTTTCATTAATCCCTCCTGATGATTCTGTCAAGCACTTATCTCCTATTAAAGCGACTGCTTTTTTAGTATCTTCATAATTAAAGTTGTCTATTAAAATACGATATACTCCACCTACTCTTAATATTTTTTCTATTTCTTGTAAATCACGTGCTTCTACAATAATTTTTAAATCTTTATTGTTTTCTTTTAAATATGCTTTTGTTTTTTCAATAGCTTTTACCACGCCGCCTGCAAAATCAATATGATTATCTTTAATCATAATCATATCATACAATGCAAAACGATGATTAACACCTCCTCCAATTTTTACTGCCCATTTTTCTAGGGCTCTAATTCCTGGTGTTGTTTTACGAGTATCTAAAATTTGCGTTTGGGTTCCTGACAGCAAATCAACAAACACTTTTGTTTTAGTAGCAATAGCACTCATACGTTGCATTGCATTTAACACCAAACGTTCCGCTTTTAATATGCTTTGTGAGCTGCCCGTTACATAAAAAGCAATGTCTCCATATTTTACTTCGCTACCATCTTCTATTAGCGTTTCTATTTTTAAGTTAGCATCAACATACGCAAATACTTGTTTTGCAAATTCAACTCCTGCCAACACCCCTTCATCTTTAACTAATAATTTTGCTTTACCTGTCGCTTCTTTTGGTATGCAAGATAATGAGGTATGATCACCATCTCCAACATCTTCACGTATGGCATTGGCTATTATTAAATCTATTTCTTTTTGAAATTGTGCTGCTGAAATCATTTATCCTTTTTTTTAAGCTAAAATAGTTTATTTTTGTCAATTACAATCAACAAATACTATGTTAACAATCAGAAAATTTATTTTTATTTGGGCATTCTTTTTTTTACCAACAATTTTAGTTGGTCAAAAATCTACTTTTCTAAACAAAGATTTAAAAAAAATAGACTCCATTCAATACATGAAAAAGTGCGGAACTTTTAACCGAAAATGCTACGCCATTAAAATGGATGATTATGATACATTGGTTAATGTAACCTACCAAAGATATCACTTTGGCAAACTTAACAACTTACAGCTTCAAAGAATCATCAAAGAACTTGATGCAAAGGACGTTACAAAAACCTATATAGTCCATTATATAGATGCTTTATTAGACTACAACGGTTATGTTAACCGACAAAAAAAATGTTATCAAAAAAGAATTAACGATTCTATAAATTTTAAGAATGAAAACCCTGATTACCCAAAATATTTTTATTGCAAATCTGTATTACCTAAATCACAAAAAGATATTTTAAAAGAAGACATTAAACTTCGTCAAATACTAAAGAAATATCAAAAGAAATATAGAAAATATAATACTGAAATTGTTCATTATTACTACTCAGGAAATACCGGACTTTTCCCTAGTATTAATTGGATTAAAGATAACAATAAGGTTTTTAAAAATCTTTTATTTAAATATTACAATCAATACTCGTATGCCATTATTAAACCCGATGGCGAATATTTTTTATTTGAATCCAGTATCAATCCTAAACAATTAAACAAACTTATTAAAAATCAAAATTGGAAAAAATACAAAGACGATTTAAAAAGGAGTGAATTGAAAAACAAACCTGTTGGTTTTTTTAATGTAGAACACGCCCATACTCCTATATAATGCAAATAAAACTAATTGCCATTGGCAAAACAGACGACAAGCAACTCATTGCTTTAATAGAACGCTATGAAAAGCGACTAAAGCACTATATTAAGTTTACTTTTGATATAATTCCTGACATTAAAAATGTAAAAAATGTATCTGAAAAGCAACAAAAAGAAAAAGAAGGTGAACTTATTTTAAAGAAAATAAGCAATACCGATGTTTTAATTCTGCTAGATGAAAAAGGAAAAGATTTCACATCAATAGCTTTTGCAGATTATTTACAGAAAAAAATGAATGCTGGTATTAAACAACTGGTTTTTGTAATTGGAGGTCCTTATGGTTTTTCGGATGCGGTATATAAAAAAGCTCAAGGGGAAATATCGTTTTCTAAAATGACTTTCTCGCACCAAATGATTCGCCTTTTTGTGGTGGAGCAAATTTACAGAGGCTTTACTATTTTAAAAAACGAACCCTATCATCATCAATAGGCAGTAGGCAACACTAATTTTTTATGAATTAGCACCCTCCTCTATTTTGAAAAAAACAAACCTTTCATATTATAACCACATTTAATACTTTAATCTTTTTATAAAACATCATGCAACTTATATTCGCCACCAACAATAAAAACAAATTAGCTGAAGTACAAAAAATGGTTTCTACTATTAAAATCAAAACATTAGCGGCTATCAATTGTACTAAGGAAATCCCCGAAACTGCACCAACTATAAAAGGAAATGCCATACAAAAAGCCAATTATGTTACTCAAAACTATCAAGTAAATTGCTTTGCAGACGATACTGGTTTAGAAATAGAAGCATTAAACGGTGAACCTGGAGTTTATAGTGCACGTTATGCGGGTGCCAACAATAATGCCGATGCCAATATGAACTTAGTATTGCAAAAATTAGCATCACACCAAAATAAAAAAGCACGCTTTGTTACCGTAATTGCTTTAAATTTAAATGGAAAGCAACATACTTTTGAAGGCATTTGTAACGGTACCATTATTAATGAAAAACGTGGCGAAAAGGGCTTTGGGTATGACCCCATTTTTATACCTGAAGGATTTAAAACTACCTTTGCTCAAATGACACAAATAGAAAAAGCAAGCGTGAGCCATCGTGGCAAAGCAATACGTAAGTTAGTTGCCTTTTTAAATACCCTATAAATCTTCTGCAGTTAATTGAAAAACTTCCTCTACCGATATTTCAAAAAATTTCGCTAATTTAAGTGCCAACACCGTTGAAGGGACATATTTATTTTTTTCAATAGCACTTATGGTTTGCCTACTCACTCCTATTATTTCCGCTAATTGCATTTGAGTAACCTCTTTAATAGCTCTATGTATTTTGATTTTGTTTTTCATTCTATAATCTATTTGCTTTGTACAATTGAATATGAAAGCGAACAATAAAAAACAGCAATACGGTAAACATATTAACCATCATTACATCTAAAAATGGCATTCCGTACACAAATATCGTTGCTAAAAACAAAATAGCATAACTCACGTAAACGGACCATACTAAAGAGTTTAAACGAAGTTGTGAAATATACTCATCTTCCACTTTTGTCTTGCTAAACCCTACCAAAACACCTCCAACGATAATAAAAACGGTAATCAATTCATCTAAAATTCCATTTTCAACAAAAGAAAAAGCCTTCATTTTAAAAAAACCATCACCAAAAAAGGTAAAAACCCTTACCTTTAAATAATCATCAAAATCAACACCTAATACCATACAGGTAATTCCTGCAATCACTCCTACTAAAAACAATAACCAACCAACTTTTTTAAACGAATGTGGTAATAAAAAACACTTTGTCATCATAATTTACTTTAAATTTAGACTACAAATGTAAAACAAACATTACATTAAAACAAGTTTACTTTACATTTTAATCATTTTTCAATAATTAATGCTATTATTGAATCTAAAACAGTACATTTGCACCCGAAAACATAATCACCAGAGCGGTGGTTCGTGTTACAAATGGGCTATTTTATTTTATTATGGGTGCTCTAGTAACACTAAAAAACATTATAAAATAAGACTAAAAATGGCAACATTTGAAGAGTTGGGCTTAAGCGAAAATTGCTTAAAGGCCATCAAAGACTTGGGGTTTGAAACTCCATCAGAAGTACAAGTAAAAACAATCCCTTTATTATTAGAAAAAGATACGGACATCGTTTCTTTAGCACAAACAGGTACTGGTAAAACTGCTGCGTTTGGTTTTCCATTAATTGAAAAAATTGATGCCGAAAGCAGAACCACACAAGGTTTAATCCTATCTCCTACTCGTGAGCTATGCATGCAAATTACCAACGAACTTAAAAAGTATTCTAAATACATTAAAGGTTTAAATGTAGTTGCCGTTTACGGTGGCGCAAGCATTCAAGATCAAGCAAGAGAGATTAAAAGAGGAGCGCAAATTATTGTTGCAACTCCAGGTCGTATGGGCGATATGATTCGTCGTAATATGGTTGATATTAGAAAAATTGACACTTGCGTATTAGATGAAGCAGATGAAATGTTAAACATGGGGTTCTATGAAGACATTACTGAAATTTTATCTGATACTCCAGAAGACAAAAACACATGGTTATTCTCGGCAACAATGCCTAAAGAAGTAGCTCGTATTGCTAAAAAGTTTATGTTTGATCCTGTTGAAATTACTGTAGGTTCTAAAAACACAGGTAATGAAAACGTATCTCATGAATATTATGTTGTTTCCGGAAGAGATCGTTACCCAGCTTTAAAGCGTTTAGCTGATGCAAATCCAGGAATATTTTCTGTAATCTTTTGTAGAACAAAACGTAATACACAAGCTGTTGCTGAAAAATTAATTGAAGACGGTTACAATGCCGCTGCAATTCATGGAGATTTAAGTCAGAATCAAAGAGATTTGGTAATGAAATCATTCCGTAACAAACAAATACAAATGCTAGTTGCTACAGATGTTGCTGCACGTGGTATTGATGTAGATAATATTTCGCACGTAATTAATTATGAATTACCAGATGAAATTGAAACCTACACACACCGTAGTGGACGTACTGGTAGAGCTGGGAAAACAGGTACTTCAATTGTAATTGTTACCCGTAGTGAGCAACGTAAAATCAAGACCATTGAAAAAATAATTAAAAGAAGTTTCGTTAAAAAAGAAATCCCGAATGGTGAAGATATTTGCGAAATTCAATTATTCCATTTAGCAAATAAAGTCAAAGAGACTGAAATGAATCCAGACATTGATGTTCACTTACCAAAATTAAGTGAAATGATGGAAGATTTAAGTAAAGAGGATTTAATTAAAAAATTCTTTTCTGTAGAATTTACACGTTTCTCAAACTATTATAAAAAAGCTAAAGATTTAAATAGCCAAACAAACGGACGTGAAAAACCAGCTGATGGGTCTGTGCGCTACTTTATCAATGTAGGAGAACGTGACGGTTATGATTGGATGCGCTTAAAAGACTTCTTAAAAGAACAGTTAGAACTTGACCGTGATGATGTGTTTAAAGTAGATTGTAAAGAAAATTTCTCTTTCTTTAATACAGATGAAAAGCACAAAGAAAAAATAATGGAATTTTTCCAAGATTTTAAAGTTGACGGACGTTTTGTAAATGTTGAAGTTTCTACCAATTCTGGTGGCGGCGGAGGTGGCGGAAATCGTGACCGTGGCGGAAGACGCAGCAGAAGTGGCGGCGGCGGAAGAAGAAATGATTCTGGCGGTGGCTTTAGAGGAAGAAGAAACGACTCTGGCGGTGATAGAAGACGTAGTGGTGGTGACAGAGACCGTAGCAGCCGTAGAAGAAATGATGATGGTGGCGGTTTTAGAAGCAGAAGAAGCAGCAGCGATGGTGATTCAGGAGGTTTTAGAAGCAGACGTAGCGAAGGTAATGATAGAAGCGGATTTAGCAACAGAAGATCAGAAAGTGATCGTGGCGAAAGAAGCGATCGTTCCTCTTCAAGTAGAAGAGATAGTGATGGCGGAGAAAGAAGAAAAGCAACCTTTGAAGGTAGACGTTCAAGGAGAAGTGAATAACATCATGTTAATTATAAACTAAAAAAAGTGTCTAGGCACTTTTTTTAGTTTAATTTAGTCCCGTAAACCAAATAAACTCCTATTTTGAAAACCTTTTATATCTCTCTCTCCCTACTCCTTATTTCTTTATTTACTGCAGCACAAGAAGTGCATACCGTAAAAGGAAACATTATTGACCTTAGAGGAAAGCCCTTAGAAAACGTACACGTTATTAATTTAAACCGAGTAATTGGTAGTATAACCAATCAAAAAGGAGAATTTGCTATAAAAGCTGTCGTTAATGACACCTTGCATTTTTCGATATTAGGGTTTAAATCCATCAAAATAAAAGTAACCAATGACTGGATTAAATTTGGAAGTAATACTATAGAACTAACCGAAAGTATTTACGCTCTAGAAGAAGTACTCATATACCCACACAAACTTACTGGTTTCCTAGAAATTGACACCAAATACATTCCTATTAATACCGCTAAACAATACAGTATTTCTGGTTTACCGAAAGGTTACGAGTCTGGAAAAAAAGGTCCTAGAGGTATAAATAAAATATTAGGTGCAATCTTTAATCCTGCCGATTTACTTTACAAAACTTTTAGCAAAAAGGGTAAACAAATGCGAAAATTACGCCAAATGAAAAAAGATGATAATATTCGTAAAATACTCTCTCAAAAATTTGACCGAGAACTACTCTGTTCTTTTTTAAAACTAGCTCCGGAAGAGTTAGAAGATGTATTAGGGCAATGTAATTACTCCGAACAATTTATCAAAACTGCCAATGATTTGCAAATATTAGATGCCATAAGCAGTTGTTATGAAGAATACAAAGTGCTTAAAAAATAGCCACATATCCAACAATTTACACTTATTCTTAAAAACATAAAACAATAAACAATTAATAACAAAAACCGAAATAACACTCTTTAATTAAACTATTGCTAATTATGTAGTTACAAAATTAAGAATATCGCAAATATTAGTAGTTTTCTTATTTGCGAAAAAATGTTTTTATTAGTACTTTTGCGTTTCACGAAAAGCAGATACTATGAGCAATACAAAAACAACTAAAACAGATATAACTTTTGAAGATTTTAAAAACGAAGTTTTAAAAGATTATAAAATTGCAGTAACTAGTAGAGAGTGTAGCTTATTAGGCAGACGTGAAGTACTTACTGGAAAAGCAAAATTTGGGATTTTTGGTGACGGTAAAGAAGTGCCACAGTTAGCTATGGCAAAAGCTTTTCAAAATGGTGATTTCCGTTCAGGATACTATCGTGATCAAACTTTTATGATGGCTATTGGAGCTCTAAATACACAACAGTTTTTCGCTGGATTATACGGACATACTGACATCAAGCACGATCCAATGTCTGCTGGTCGTCAAATGGGTGGTCATTTTGCTACACACTCTCTAAATGAAGATGGTAGCTGGAAAAACTTAATGCAACAAAAAAATTCAAGCTCAGATATCTCCCCTACTGCAGGTCAAATGCCTAGGTTGTTAGGACTAGCACAAGCCTCAAAAATATATAGAAACGTTAACGAAATTAACACCGAATTATTTTCTGAAAATGGAAATGAAATAGCTTGGGGTACTATTGGAAACGCAAGTACCAGTGAAGGTTTGTTTTTTGAAACCATTAATGCTGCTGGTGTTTTACAAGTTCCTATGGTTATGAATGTTTGGGATGATGAGTACGGCATATCCGTACATGCAAAACACCAAACTACAAAAGAAAATATTTCGGAAATATTAAAAGGCTTTCAACGTGACGAAAATTCAAATGGATATGAAATTTTTACCGTAAACGGATGGGATTATCCTAATTTAATTGACGTATACCAACGCGCAGCATCTATAGCACGTAAAGAGCATGTGCCCGTATTGATACACGTAAAAGAATTGACACAACCACAAGGACATTCTACTTCTGGATCACATGAAAGATACAAATCTGAAGCACGTTTGGCATGGGAAGCAGACTTTGATTGCTTAGCAAAAATGCGCACGTGGATGCTGGAAAATAACATTTTTACTGAAGATGAAGCTATTGACATAGAAAAAAGCATCAAAAAAGAAGTTCGACTAGGACAAAAAGAAGCTTGGAGTGCCTTTGTACAACCCATGCAAGCAGAACAACAAGAAGTACTTGTATTACTCAACAATCTAGCCAATGCATCTGACAATAAAGTATTTATTGAAAAATATACTACTGCATTAGCAAACAGCAAAGAACCTAACAGAAAAGATATTTTATCTACCGCAAGAAAGGTATTGCGTTATGTTGTACAAGAAAACACTGCCGAAAAAATAGCACTTATCAATTGGATAAACGCTTACAAAACAAAAATACAACCCAAATATAGTTCGAATTTACAATCCAACACTGCTATAAAAATTGAAGAAGTACTACCTACTTATGATAATGATGCGCCTCTAGTTGATGCTCGTGTGGTTATGCGTGATAATTTTGATGCTATTTTTACAAAATATCCTGAAAGTTTAATTTTTGGAGAAGACGCAGGTCACATTGGAGATGTAAATCAAGGATTAGAAGGTTTACAAGAAAAATTTGGAGCACTTCGAGTTTCAGATACAGGAATTAGAGAAGCAACTATTTTAGGACAAGGTATAGGAATGGCAATGCGTGGATTACGCCCTATTGCTGAAATTCAGTACTTAGATTACATTATGTATGCACTACAAATCATGTCTGATGATTTGGCTTCATTGCAATATAGAACCTGCGGAAAACAAAAAGCCCCTTTAATCATTCGCACACGCGGACACCGTTTAGAAGGCATCTGGCATTCCGGATCACAAATGGGTGGATTGGTTAGTTTATTGAGGGGTATTCATGTTCTGGTACCAAGAAACATGACCAAAGCAGCAGGATTTTACAACACCCTTTTAGAAGCAGATGAACCTGCTCTTGTAATTGAATGCTTGAATGGATATCGTTTAAAAGAACAATTACCAACCAATTTAGGAGCATTTAAAACCCCTTTAGGAGTTGTGGAAACCGTAAAAGAAGGTGCTGACATGACCGTAGTGTCCTATGCTTCTACCCTACGCATTGTACAAGAAGTTGCAAAAGATCTATTACAAGTAGGTATTGATATTGAAGTTATTGACATTCAAAGTTTATTACCTTTTGACTTGAATCATGACATTGTAAAAAGTGTGCAAAAAACTAACAGATTACTTGTTATTGATGAAGATGTACCTGGAGGAGCTTCAGCATACATCATGCAAGAAATTTTAGAAAAACAAAATGCTTATCAATATTTAGACAGTAAACCACAAACACTGTCTGCTCAACAACACCGTCCTGCTTATGGTACTGATGGTGATTATTTTTCAAAACCATCTGCAGAAGATATTTTCGAAAAAATATACGGCATGATGCATGAAAGTAATCCTGGTCAATTTCCTGAATTAATATAAGCTTTCTTTATTATAAATTACACTAACCCGCTTCATTAATGAAGCGGGTTTTTTCATTTAATCAATTCCCTTTTTATAAAAATAAATTGCTATAATAGCAGTAAATTAAAAGTATAGTGATATATTTGTAATATCATTTTGATATCACTTAATTTAAAATTTAAAAAGACTATGAAAGCAGAAAAAGTAATTAAACCCGCTAATGGATATTTAATGTTCACCCTTGTATCAGTACTTATTTTAGGAGGGATCTTTTTATCTATTAAAAATGATTCACCCGTATACCTACCCATAACATTGTTGGGGGTTATTTTAGCATTTGGATTTATTTTGGTAAACCCTAACACTTCTAAAGTATTATTATTATTTGGTAAATACATCGGTACTATTAAACAAAATGGATTGTATTGGGCAAATCCTTTATATATAAAACGCAGTATTTCATTGCGTGCCAGTAATTTTGATAGTGAGCGCCTAAAAGTAAATGACAAATTAGGTAACCCTATAATGATTAGCACTATTTTAGTTTGGCGGGTAATTGACACTTACAAAGCAGCTTTTGATGTTGATAATTATGAAAATTTTGTTCGCGTACAAACAGATGCTGCCGTACGTAAATTAGCTAGTATGTATCCTTATGATAATTTTGCAGATGAAGGGCATCAAGAAGACATTACACTACGATCAAGTGTTAATGAAGTTAGTGAAGCATTAGAAAAAGAAATTGAAGAACGCTTAAGTATTGCTGGTATTGAAGTTTTAGAAGCACGAATTGGCTATTTGGCCTACGCACAAGAAATTGCAAATGCCATGTTAAAACGTCAACAAGCTACAGCAATTGTTGCTGCAAGACACAAAATAGTTGAAGGAGCAGTAAGTATGGTTGAAATGGCTTTGGAAGAATTGGGTAAGAAAAATATTGTAGAACTTGATGAAGATCGTAAAGCTGCTATGGTAAGTAATTTAATGGTTATTTTATGTGGAGATAAAGAAGCTTCTCCTGTTTTAAATACAGGAACATTAAATCATTAAAACATGAAAGAGTATAATGTTGTTAGGATTAAAATGGGATTTGGCAATCTCGTTGAAAAAGTAGAAACCTTACTAAATCTACATGCAAGAGATGGATGGATTTTAAACAAAGCGAATCCAAGCTTAACGATGTTTATTTTAGAGCGAAATAAAAATAGATAAAGTAATTTGTCATGGCTAAAAAGAAAGCATTTGCATTACGTATTAATGAAGACATGTTAAAAACTATTGAGAAATGGGCAGCTGATGAGTTTAGAAGCACCAACGGACAAATAGAATGGATACTCATGCAGGCTCTTAAAAAAGCTAAACGAGAAACTAAAAAAACACCTCAATAAACACTTAAAAATAGAGTTTATTCCATAAAAAAAGGCAACCAAATGGTTGCCTTTTTTTTATACTCTTATAAATACGTTTTACTGATAAGTAACATTAAAAGTTCCTTCTGTAAGTACATATGCTCTCACTGGTGTTTCTCCTATTGATTTTGAAACAAAACTAAAAGTTCCTGAAATGGTTTTTGCTGTCATATCATGAGCAATAATATTTAATCCCCATTGTATTGGTGCTCCACCATCAGTGTACGTTACTTTTGAGAAAGTTCCGTTTGTGAAAGCTTTCATATTCATTTCAACAAAATATGGATTAGTTGCTGGTGTTGCTGCTAATTCTGCTCCATTAGTAATGCCGTCACCGTCACAATCTGCAGCCATCCAAGTAGCATTTGCAGCGTCATACGCGGTATAAAATTCATTTTGAGCTGGACTACATGGCTCTGCAACATCACTACCTTGTGCGTTTTCTTGTAAGTCACTTACGCCATCACCATCGGTATCTACATTACCTTCATAAGGATCGGTACCTGCAGTTAACTCATCTCCATTATTTATTCCATCATTATCTCCATCAGCAGCCATCCATATTGCATTAGTTGCAACGTAACCGGTATAACCTGCTATTTGTATTGGAGAATTGGCATCGTTTACATCTGTCCCTAATTCATTCTCTTTTAAATCTACTACTCCATCACCATCAGCATCTGCTGTACCATAATTTGGTGCAGTACCTATTGTATTAATACGAATACCATCAAAATTAAAAGTTCCTGAAACCAATTTATTTGTAGTATCAATGTCTAATGTAATTGCTCCGTTTGGAGCAACAGTATCGGCATTCCAAACCGGAGCTCCTGCTCCTGCCTCTCTATAATTAACTGTATTTGTTGCTCCAAAAGTATATGCTCCTGATTGGTCGGTTTGCAATAAAATATTTACCGATTCTCCATCTGCCCCAACTAATCCTTTTAAATCGGAAACACCTCCTTGTATTGAAAAAACTTCGTTATCTGAATACCATGTTTGATTAACTCCTGTTGCAGCATTGTCAAAATCTACTTGCAATTTTGCCTCTGTTGTAGATGTAGACGTTACATCA
>JAJRPS010000063.1 GCA_024280635.1 Bacteroidota bacterium
TTATTTTTGTAAAAGTATCACTATATATTTCCACTTTTATCTAAAAAAAATAACCACTACTAGTGTTAATACCTATATTATGTGCGTAATTGCTTATCTTATAAAGAAACCATTCTCTTTTGTAAAAAATCAGAAACATAAGCATTACTTTTGCAAGATATATAAAATTCATTGCAATATTATTCTGCAATAAAACCTATTGAAAAAAATCATTATAAAATATAGTACACATGAACACGCATACTATCACTATTGTTAAAACCAACACTCCCAATATTGTTAAATTTGAAAGCAATCATTTTTTAACACAACATCAAAATTTTCAGTTTGACAGTATTGATGATACTAAAAATTCAGCATTAGCAAAACAACTCTTCTTTTTACCCTTTGTCAAAAAAGTATATATTTCAGGGAATTTTGTAGCCATTGAAAAATATAATATTGTAGAATGGGAAGACATTCAAGATGAAGTTGCCACACAAATAGCAGATTATTTAAACAGCGGAAAACCTGCAGTAGATAATGATGTGGTTACTAAAAAAGTACCCGTTACCGTTTATGCCGAAAGCACTCCTAACCCAGGAGTAATGAAGTTTATTGCAAACAAGAGGCTCGTAGATACTATTTATGAATTTAAAACTATAGATGAAGCAGCTGCCTCCCCACTTGCTTCTAAGTTATTTCATTTTCCGTTTGTAAAAGAAGTTTTTATGGACAAAAATTACATATCTGTGTCTAAATATGACGTAGCAGATTGGAATGAAATTGTAATGGAGTTGCGCGAAAAGATTAGAAGCTTTATTGCTGACGGAAACACCATTATTGATGTAAATGCCATTGCAAAACAAAAAGAAGAAAAAACACATAATGATAGTACCCAAAAAGTAGCCGATGTTCCTTTAGATGAAGTATCTACTAAAATAGTTGAAATTTTAGAAGAATATATTAAACCTGCTGTTGAGAGTGATGGAGGCAACATCATGTTTAAATCTTACAATGAAAACACACAAGAGGTACACGTAATTTTACAAGGCGCCTGTAGCGGATGCCCCTCCTCAACCATTACCTTGAAAAATGGAATTGAAACCATGTTAAAAGACATGATTCCAAATAAAATTGGATCTGTAATTGCTGTAAATGGATAATTTTTAGTAACTTTAGGTTCGTTTAATTTAAAAAAAGAAATATTATGGCAATTATGAAAGTTATTGAAATTTTAGCAAACTCAGAAAGTAGCTGGGAAGATGCTACAAAAAAAGCAATTAAACACGCTTCAAAAAGTGTAAAGCACATTAAATCGGCTTTTGTACAATCACAAAGTGTTGTGGTTAATGACAATGAAGTAAGTGAATTTAGAGTCAACTTAAAAGTTACTTTTGAAGTAAAATAAGTGACATTTATCTTTTTTAAAAGCATTCATTTAAAATAAAATGAATGCTTTTTTAGTTTACAATACTTAACTTTACCTTATGAGATATTTATATACTTTACTACTAACCCTACTGCTATCTGCTTGTAACGGACAAACACCACAAAAAATGACAACAAAACATAAATACACCAACGCATTAATACATGAAACAAGTCCGTATTTACTACAACACGCACATAACCCTGTGCATTGGAGAGCGTGGAGTGAAACTGCTTTGGCCGATGCTAAAAAAGAAAATAAACTCGTTTTAATTAGTATAGGATACGCTGCTTGCCATTGGTGCCATGTAATGGAAGAAGAAAGTTTTGAAAGCGAAGAAGTTGCCAAAATTATGA
The DNA here is from genome assembly GCA_024280635.1 of Bacteroidota bacterium. Taxonomy (GTDB): domain Bacteria; phylum Bacteroidota; class Bacteroidia; order Flavobacteriales; family Flavobacteriaceae. Next base: position 1,768 of record JAJRPS010000063.1, read on the forward strand.
ACGACAATTTTATTTGCATCAAGGTTGATAGAGAAGAACGTCCTGACATTGACCAAGTATACATGAGTGCTGTACAATTAATGACTGGTAGAGGTGGTTGGCCGCTAAACGCCATTGCATTACCTGATGGGCGCCCTGTTTTTGGAGGTACTTATTTTCCGAAAAAAGACTGGATTAACACACTTCAACAATTAAGTAAACAATATCAAGAAAATCCTGCAAAATTTATAGATTATGCCGATAAGATTGCACAAGGAATGGAAGCTTCCGAATTGGTACAGGTAAATTTAAACGAATCGGAATTTAAAACCCATAAATTACAACCCATTATATCACATTGGAAACAATTGTTTGACAATCGTTTTGGAGGCACTAAAAGAGCCCCTAAATTTATGTTACCCAACAATTATTTATTCTTATTAAAATATGCACACTTACAAAAAGATGAAGAACTCCTCAAATTTGTAAACCTTACCCTTACAAAAATGGCGTATGGCGGTATTTTTGATCCTGTAGGTGGCGGATTTTCAAGATATTCAACCGATGTAAAATGGCATGTACCACACTTTGAAAAAATGCTTTATGATAATGGTCAATTAGTTAGTTTATATTCACAAGCGTACAAACTTACCAAAAATGAACTATACAAAAATACCATTATTAAAACCCTACAATTTATAGAAGAAGAATTATATCATGAAAATGGCTATTTCTATTCCTCTTTAGATGCCGACAGTATTGATAAAAATGGCAAAAAAGAAGAAGGCGCCTTTTATGTATGGACCAAAGAAGAATTAAAAAGACTCTTAAAAGAAGATTACAGCTTGTTTGCTGATTACTACAATGTAAACGACTTCGGATGGTGGGAACATCAAAACTACGTACTCATTAGAAAAGATACCGACAAAGCTATTGCTGAAAAACATCACATTTCAAGAGAAAAACTACAAAAAATACTTCAAGAAAATTTAAAAACCCTACATCAAGTTAGAAACAAACGTAAAAAACCAGCACTAGACGATAAAACGCTAACCTCATGGAACGCCCTAATGTTAACCGGGTATTTAGATGCTTATGAAGCCTTACAAGACAAACATTACTTAGATATTGCTTTAAAAAATGCTAATTTTATTATAAACGTCCAATTGCAACCTGACGGTAGTTTAAATCATAATTTTAAAGACGGAAAAAGCAATATTAACGGGTATTTAGAAGATTATACTACCGTAATTGAATCCTTCATAAAATTATATGAAAATACATTAGACAGTAAGTGGTTGTTTGAAGCAAGAAACTTAACCAATTATTGCTTTGATCATTTTTATAACGACCAAAATAGTATGTTTTATTTTACCTCTAATAGCGATCAAAAATTAGCAGTACGCAGTATGGAATATCGTGATAATGTTATTGCATCTTCCAATTCTATTATGGCAAAAAACCTATATCTATTAGGTACACATTTTGGCAATAAAACCTACACCAAAACAGCTAAAAAAATGCTACATAATATATTACCTGAAATAAATGATTACGGGAGTGCTTTCTCCAATTGGCTAGACTTGTACCTCAGCATTTCAGAACCTTTTAAAGAAGTCGTAATTACTGGAGATGATGCACTTGAAAAAATAAATAAACTACACCAAAATTACTTACCCAATGTTTTGTTTGCAGGAGTAGACACTTCTAAAAAACAAACTGAAAATACACTAAGTTTACCTTTACTAAAAGATAGAGTAGTTCAAAATAAAACCTTAGTGTATATTTGCGAAAATTCTGCTTGCCAATTACCAATTGAAAGCGTAAAAGAAGCAGTACAATCATTAAAAAAATAAATTATGGAAAATCTTTCAATAGAAAAAGTTATCTTATTCGTTACCCAACATGGGCTACCTGTTTTAAAAGCCATACTAATATGGATAATTGGTAGCTTTGTGATTGGTAAAATTGTGAAGTTAATAAATAAAGAAATGGCAAAAAAAGGTCATGATAAAAGTCTTCAAAAATTTCTATCAAATCTTTGCTCTTGGGTGTTAAAAATATTATTAATTGTTACTACCTTAGGAACACTAGGCGTTGAAACCACCTCTTTTGCTGCCATTTTAGCCTCTGCAGGTTTAGCTGTAGGTTTAGCGCTACAAGGAAGTTTAGCAAACTTTGCTGGAGGCGTATTAATTATGATATTTAAACCTTTTAAAATTGGCGACCTTATTGAAGCACAAGGAGTATTGGGAGTGGTTAAAGAAATTGAGATTTTTACTACTAAATTAGATAGCCCTGAAAATAAAGAAATTATTATCCCTAATGGTATTTTATCAAACGGAAACATTACCAATTACTCCTCAGAAGGCACCTTACGAGTGGACCTTACAATTGGTGTGGGTTATGACGAAGATATTAAACAAGCGAAAGCAGTGTTACTAAAAGTACTTACGGATAACCCTAAGGTATTACAAGACCCTGCACCAACGGTAAACGTATCCGAATTGGCAGATAGTTCCGTTAATTTTGCTGTACGCCCATGGGCAAATACTGCCGATTATTGGGATGTCTATTTTGCTACTTTAGAAAATAGCAAATTAGCATTAGATGCTGCTGGTATTGAAATACCATACCCACATAGTGTTGAGATACACAAAGATTCGTAAATTTAATATTTTTATAGTAAAAAAGGGTGTCTACTAAAGTTTAGTAAACACCTTTTTTTTGATTAGTATTGGTTTTATTTTCTTTTCTTTGGAGGCGTAACCACAAAATCTTTTAAGTAATAGGGTTCAAAATAAGCGACATCTTCGGTGTCATTTTTTTTATACTTATTATATACTAATGCACTCATTTCTTTAGCAGAGGGTAAAACCTCATCTAAAAAAATAGCATTCTCATGTTCCAATGCGGTTTGTAATTTCTCAACAGCATTACCTATAAATGTAACTTTTTCTTTCGATAAAAAATCTTCAAAATAATGGTTACCGAAAACCGTAGCACTTACTGTTTTTATTTGCTGATATTGCGCATCATAAACTGCAGTATACGCTTCCATACGGCGAGCATCAATCATACTAATGATTACGCCTTCTGTAATTTGAACTTGTAGGGCTAATACTTGCAAAGTATCTATTGAAATTAACGGAATATCCAACGCAAAACAAAGACCCTTTGCTGCTGAAACACCTATGCGCAACCCTGTAAATGACCCAGGGCCTTTACTAACTGCTATAGCAGATAAATCAGTATGTTTTAATTTACTTTCAGCTAAAATTTCTTTGATAAAAACATGAATGTTTTCAGCATGGGAATAGCCGTCACTTACTTCTTTTACAGCAATGGTTTTACCATTTTCAGATAAGGCTACCGAACAATTTGTAGTTGCGGTTTCTATTTGTAATATATATGTCACGTGATTTTATTTTAGACAAAAATCGGAAAAAAGGATGACATTAAAACAAATTACATCAAATAATAAAGGCTTCACAATTAGTGAAGCCTTTATTATTTGATAATGTTTGATTAATCATTCCCAAGATTTCGAAAGAAAGCTTACTAACAATATAAATAATTTTCGACTGTAATCAAACTGGCAAAAACTTATCTATTATCCGGCTATCGCCCCACGATATTAATCAAACAATAATTTCCCTGCGTAAAAATCTAATACTTTAGTTTTGAAAACAAAATCATATTTTGCTTTGGTTAAGGCGGCTTTTGAATTGACTAATTTAGTACGTGCTTGGTCCAAATCAAATGTATTTGCGGCACCAATACTAAATTTTCCTTGTATATTATTTAGTGATAACTCTTGTGCTTTTAATGATTTTTCTGCTGCTTCAAAAGCTTTTAATGCTGCTTTAGCATCCGTAAAGGCACGCTCTATATTAGATTGTAACGTCAGTTTTACTTGATCTAAATTTAACTGTGCGTTTTCTTGCTGAATCTTATTTTTAGCAACTGCTGTCTTATTTTGAAAACGAGAAAATATAGGGATGTTTAAATTTAATCTAAAATTATGTCCTTTATTATCATTTAGCTGTTGGAAATAAGAATTTGAACCGTTTAAGTTTGAAAAATTAGCGCCTGCGTTAAAGCCATAACTAAAAGAAAGGTTTGGCATATAACCACTTTTAGTAATTTCCTCACTTAATTTGGTGATTTCAATTCGTTTTTCTGCCGATTTCACTTCATTTCTATTTTGAACTGCTTTTTCATATATTGTATTTCCACTAGTATATAACAAATCAAAAGAAGGTAAACTTACATTTACATCAGCTACATTAAAACCTTCTGTTGGCAGTTGTAACAATTGGGCTAACCCTAATTTTGCTAATATTAAATTGTTTTGAGCCGTAACCATACGTTGCTCATCATTAGCAATTGTAGCCTCTAGCTCTAGTAAATCTCCTTTAGGTTGTACACCTGCATCTACTAATTTTTGTACTCGCTCAAATTGTTTCTGACTAAAATCTAATTGTACTTTTGCAGTGTTTACATTCTCTTTATTAAATAAAATGTTTAAATAGTTATTGACTACATTTAAAGAAATATCATCTTTTATTTTATCCAATTCTATTTTACTTGCTTCAATGTTCAATTGTGCTTGCTTATATAAATTTAAGGTGCGAAAACCACTAAATATATTTTGCGAAACATTAATGCCTGCATTTGAAGAGTGAAAAGTACGATTCACAAAACTTCCTGGAAAAATTTCGGCAGTACCAAAACTAACCGATTGTGATACATTAGCATTCAAAGATGGTAAAAATTGACCTTTAGCCGCAATTAATTCTTGCTCATTGGTTAAGGTTGTTAATTGCGTTTGTTTAACCGTAATATTATTTTTTAAGGCATAATTTACACATTCTTGCAAAGTCCATTGCTTTTCTTGCGCAAAGGTTATTGTGGTTAGCAACAACAGTATGATTTGAATTTTATGTTTCATTTTATGTTTCTTTTTAATTTCGGATATTATTTATCTAAGTCTAATTATCATTTTCATCCGCTCCCTCTTCTTCTTTGGATGCTTTATTCCAAACTTTAATTTTATCTCCTTCTTTTATACCGTCTAAAATTTCAACATTTATCCCGTCAGAGATTCCTAATTTTACATTTTTCTTTTTAAACTTTTGATTTTCCGTTTCAATTTCTACAAATGGTTTTTCTGTAATTCTATTAAATTGTAAAAGGGATTCTTTAATTGCAAAAACACTATCTTTTTTCTCTAATTTAATCTCTGCATTTGCACTATAACCAGCTCTTACATATACATCATCACTTATGGTAACATCTGCTTTTATGGTAAATTGAACGGCACCACTTTCTTCTTGTCCTTTTGGCGCTACAAAAGTAAGAATTGCTGGGAATTCTTTATTTTCTATTGCACCTAATTTGATGGTTATTTTACGACCTTCTTTTAGTTTTCCAACTTCTGACTCATCCACTTTACCTTCAAAAATCATTTTACTCATATCAGCAATGGTAGCAATAGTAGTACCTGCATTAAAAGTATTACTTTGTATTACTTGGTTACCCTCACGTACTGGAATTTCTAAAATAGTACCAGATATTTGCGCTATAACATTGGTGTTTGCACTACTTCCCGATCCTGAAATAGATCCTTTTTTAATAATTTGAAAATCGTTTTGTGCTTGATTTAAAGTTTGTTTTGCTTGATTGTAAGCCAACTCACTATTTTCAAAATCTTGTTTAGAAACAATTCCTTTTTCAAATAGGGTTTTATTTCTTTTGTACAAGATAGCCGAATTGTCTGTTGACAAACGTGCAGAACGCACTCTACTGCTTGCGCTGGCTAAATTTTGAGCATTCGGCACAACACGTATACGTGCTATTAGATCACCTTTCTTAATAACATCGCCTTCTTCTACTAAAATTTCATCTATAATTCCTGAAATTTGAGGTTTTAGCTCAATTTCTTCTTCAGGGTTTACTTTCCCTGTAGCTACAATTTCTCTTGAAATAGTTGTTTTAAAAGGCTGTGCTGTTTCAAAGTCCTCAACATCTTTTGAGTTTTTATCTGCAAAAAATTTCATAACCATTATTAACAGTACAAATGCAACTACCGCTAACCCTATTTTTACCCATTTATTCATAATTACTTCTTTTTATTTATTGATGATTTTTTTATTTATTCTGATTTTAATTATTCTTCTCTTAATGCGTCAATGGGCTTTATACTGGTTGCTTTATGTGCCGGAATTAATCCAATTAAAGTTCCTAAAATTACCAGTATTGTTAATGCTAAAAACACCACTGGTATGGATACGGATGCGTTTACTAATGTGGCATCTGCTCCTTGACCAAATGCTGCATCAATAGCCATTAATATTAATCCTCCTGAAATAATACCTAACAACCCTGCTATTAGTGTTAAGGTTATGGCTTCCATTACTATTTGACGTTTAATTTCATAAGGTGTTGCTCCTAATGCTCTACGAATACCTATTTCTTTGGTACGTTCTTTTACTGTTATCAATAAAATGTTTCCAATTGCAAAAACTCCTGCTATTAAGGTGGCTATTCCTACAAACCAAGTTAAAAACTGCATTCCCGTTAAAAACCCTGTCATTTTAGCAAACATTTTACCTAAGTTAAAACTTCCAAATGCACGTTTGTCATTTGGGTGTACTTTATGTAAATTTTTTAATATTAATTTGGCATCTTTTTCTATCTGTTTAATACTGTACTCTGATTTTCCGGTAATCATCATCCAACCCATATTATTACCCGTATTATACACTTTTTGAAAAGTAGTAAACGGAATGTGAATTTCTCCTTGTGGACCACCACTCATTCTCCCTACTTCAAAAACACCTACTACTTTAAAATTACTATTGTTTAGTTGAATATATTGCCCAATAGCATCTTCATCTTTTTCAAATAATTGCTTATAAATATCTTCTGAAATAACAGCTATTTTCCGGTTGTCATCAATATCATTTTGATTGATAAATCGCCCGTATTGCATTTTCTTTTTCTGTACCTTATCTAACAATGGATAATCACCGTAGATACCATAATTACCTGATTGAAACTTACGAACTACCAATGCATTACTTCTATTTCTCGGCACAACAAACTCAATACCATTAACTTCTTTTTCTATTATTTTGGCATCATGAAGTTTCAATTGTATACGTCTACCTTCTTGAAACCCTTTAAAAGGCTTACTTGTACTTTGCGCCCAAACAAAAACCGAATTGGTGGCAAAATCGCCAAACATACGATTAAAGGAGTTTTCCATACCGCGTGCAGAACCCAACAAACCAATAAGCAATAGTATACCCCACCAAACACCAATCATGGTAATGATGGTACGGAATTTATTTTTACTCAAGCTATCGTAAATTTCTTGCCAAGTATCTCTATTTATTAAAAACTTCAACATAATTAATCGTCTCTTAGTGCTACAATTGGTTTTATTTTAGAGGCTCTTTTTGCTGGTAAATACCCTGCTATTGCTCCTGATATTACTAAAATAATTGTAGCTCCTATTATTAACCCAGTACTTACACTAGGATCTGTTATAAAATATTTTTTCAAACTATCTCCTATGAGTTCTAGCACCCCCATACCAAGCAATAACCCAAAATAACCTGCAATAGCGGTAACTAAAACAGCTTCTATCATAATCATAGCTACTATTGATTTTGGTTGCGCTCCTAATGCTTTACGGATACCTAATTCTTTTGTACGTTCTTTTACCACAAAAATCATAATGTTTGCTATACCTACAATACCGGCTATTAGTGTTCCCATACCGATTACCAAAATTAGTATTCCTAAAACACCTGTCATTTTATTTACATTTTTAGATGCTTCCGCCATATTTCGCACGCGTATAGCACGTTGATCACGTGGTGAGACATTAAAACGTTTCTTCAATTGTTTGGTTAACATACTACTAAAGGATAGCGCCTGATCATAGTTCATTGCTGGATTATAGCCTACATTTATTTGATCTACATAGTCATTATTACCATACACTTGCTGTGCTGTGGCTAATGGCATGTAAATGATGCGCTCTTCATCATCTCCTCCATCATCACGATACTCTCCTACCACTTTGTATTGTATTCCCGCAAGATTTATATACTTCCCTAAAGCTTCTTCTCCAATAAATAAATCTTCAGCAACCAACCTACCTATCACAATAACTTTCGATTTTTCTTGTATGTCTTTTTCTGATATATAACGCCCGTTATACACCAATGTTTTTTCTAAAAATTGATGATCGGGGTGCACACCACGCACACTATAACTACTTTTTTCATTTTTATATGAAGCTGGTAAATTTTTGTATATACGAGAGGTAATGTACTGTACTTTGTTACCATAATCATCTTTTATATACTGATAATCTTCATTTTTAAACTGAATTTTACGTCCTGCTTTAAACCCCTTAAATGGTTTTGTGGTTTGCCCTGAATTGATAAAAATGGTATTAGTAGCATCGTCTTTAAAAAAGCCGTTAAAAGTGTTTTCTAAACCGTTAGCTATACCAAACAACAAGGTAAATAACAAGATAGCAAACGCTACGGTAAAACCAGATAATAGAGTTCTGGTTTTATTCATATTCATGCTCTGAAATACTTCTCTCCAAAGGTCTAAATCAAACATATTGAGAAGCTCTTACTTGTTCTACAAATTTATCTTCCATAATAACACCATCTTTTAGGCGCACAATACGTTTACACATGTTAGCAATATCTTCTTCATGTGTTACTATTAATATGGTTTTACCTTCGTCATTAAGCTCCTGAATAAAATCCATAATTTCGTAAGATGTTTTGGTATCCAATGCTCCCGTTGGTTCATCTGCTAACAATAATTTAGGTTCTGCAGCTAATGCTCTTGCTATGGCTACACGTTGTTTTTGCCCTCCAGAAAGTTCATTTGGCAAATGGTGAGCCCAATTTTCTAAACCTACTTTTTTTAAATGAAACATTGCCTTTTCCATACGCTCCTTGCGTTTAAAACCTTGATAATATAGCGGCAAAGCAACATTTTCTACTGCATTTTTATAATTTATTAAATTAAAGGATTGAAAAATGAATCCTAAAAATTTATTACGGTATTGTGCTGCTTTTTTTTCGTTTAAATTTACAATAGGCACATTATCTAAGGTGTAAGTTCCCTCATCTAACTCATCTAACATACCAATAATATTTAGTAATGTTGATTTTCCTGAACCTGAAGACCCCATAATAGCTACTAACTCACCCGATTGAACGGATAAATCAATACCTTTTAAAACATGAAGTTTGTCTTTACCTATTGGGTAGGATTTATGAAGTTGTTTGATTTCTAACATGATTGAATCTCGGGGCGATAGCCAAAATTTGAATATCGCTTTTTATTGTTATTAATTTTACACCTAATCATTTGGGTATAATAGTAAGACTACTCAATATTTGTTTTGTTACAGAAAAATTAAATAAAATACTTTTTATATTGATTATAAATAATACTTTTACAAACGAAACAAAAAGTACGATTTGTATTTTATCTACTTTTTAACGCATCCCTTTTAAAAGTCTAAATAGTGTACTGACCTAGTTTCTTTTAGCAAAGATTGCATGACTTTAATATTGGTATTACTATAAAAAATGTGGGTGTTTTTAACAGCACAAGAGTTTTTAAGCCCTTGCAATTGCAATCGGCGTAGGGTTTGTTTTGCAACTGCTTCTCCTGAATCTATAATAGTAATGTTTTGGGGGATTATTTTTTTAATTTGCGGAATTAAAAA
>JAJRPS010000064.1 GCA_024280635.1 Bacteroidota bacterium
GTTTTACTGCCTCTATCCTAAATTCTTCTGTGTACGTTCTTCTTGCCATTTTTAATCCTAGTATTCTATTGAAGTGATTTTACTCACTTTTAGTTTCGAATTACTGAATTACTTTTTGTCTAGTTTTTTGGGGTCATTCCATCTAGTTAATGATTTTCCCTCAAAAAATCATTTTAAAAGGAAAAAAACATGAAAAAGTTTTTTCAAAGTGTCAAAGGTAAAGTTTTAGGTGCGATTGGGTTCGCTTCAATTTCAGCTACACAAGCAAGTGCAGCAGTAGATGTGTCTGGTGTTTCACTTGACGTTGGTTCGGTTGAAACTTTAGCAGTTTCAATTCTCGGTGCTTTGGCTCTAATCTGGGTAGCTAAACGTATTATCGCTTTCATTAGATAAAAAATAATTAAGAGCTTCGGCTCTTAATTCAAAATAAAAATATAGGAGTAAGCCATGTTAGTCACCCTTGATATTCCATCACTTTGGCTTTTAATGGGTATTTACTTTTCATTTTCAGTGGTCATGTTTGGAGTTTCGCATGTCATAAAATTTCTAAGGAATAGATCATGAAAAAAATATTATTTGCTTCTATCTTTTTATTTTCAATCACAATACAAGCTGATTACTTAAATACAAAAACCAATAAGTGTGTATACGATTTAATTCCATACCACTCACAGAACAAAGGATGGTGTTATACCAAACGTTCAGATGACTCTGCACATTGCAGTAAAACACTCAAATATACACATTTTATTAATGGTTTTTACATTGATAATAATGGAAATTGCATTATGTTTGAAGATCTGCAAAAAACGGGTATGACTTACAGTCAGTTTCAATTTCAAGAAGCTTTACTTGCCAATATGTTCGGATTTTTTATCTTCTTCTTAGTTGGTTTTTTATTTGTATTACAAGGACGTAGATAATGACTATATTAGAATTCACTCAAAACCCTGCTTTTGATTTTATATTTTCCCAATGGATATACATGAGTTCTCCTGTACTCACTACACTTGCTTTGATGGCATTATTAAGGAATTAATATGAATAACATTGTTATTGCAATTATTGTAGCCATTTTAACCATTTCATATTTTTACAATAAATATATAAGATAGGTTTCTTTGATGAAAATTTTAATTTTAATTTTCTTATTATTTACATTGGCAAATGCAAATTTCTCAACAATGCCCTTACCTAGTGTAGGTAAAAAATGGGTTGTTTCTAATACTGGAACATCTTCTGAATCATGTAGTGCTTTAGCAAATGGTAGCTATACTTCTTTAAATTATCATCCCCGTTACTTCTATAATATTGCTCAATGTGCAAGTAGTAATGACTACACCAGTACTTCTTGGAAAGATTATATTGAAGTAGATATCAATATTCCAAATAATTTTGAATGTACTAACATATCAAATGCATCTATTTGTAGTGGGTTAGGTGATGGAAATTTAACTTATTTATCAAGTTATGGGAATAGTGGCGATACTGCGTGTGTATCTGATGGTCATCTTGAATTTGAAATTACTAATGACGATGACACTAATAATGATTATTACGGTTGTTTTGATTTTACTCCTGCTGTAACTCCACCAGATACAAATAATACAGACACAGGTGGTTCTGGTGATAATAATGGAAGTACCACAAATACAACTGGTGGTTCAAATAATACAGACTTACCGTTAATTAATCCTAATCCATTACCTTATGATATTGACCCTACTAACCCAAACGATAATTATGACAGTGGTGGATATACTTCTGGTAATGGAAATAGCTATAATGTAAATACTGATAATATCATTGGTGGTGTTTCTACATCGTCCACAGTTACAGGTACTATTCAGACTACAGATAGCAATGGTAATCCTATTACTAATCAAACAACAAATCAACAAGACAATTCTGCCATCATTGCTAACACGCAAGTAATTCGAGAATCGAGCAATAGAAATCATAATGATCTAACTACTGTTTCCATGGGTATTTCAAATCTTGGTACTCAGATTGATAATGCTAGTAATCAGAACCATTCTGATTTAAATGGTGTTAATGATGTATTAAATCAAATCAATAGTAATATATCTGAAAATAATATAAACATGAACACTGCATTATCTGAAATAACATCAGGCATATCATCTTCATCGCAACAGAACCATACTGATCTTTCTAATGTATCTACTAAAATTGATGAAACTAATCAAGCCCTTTCAAGTATGAATGATTTTATGCAATCTGGCATGAATAACACTGAAGCAAGTGATAGCCTTATTAACGCACAAAATCAAGCTACATCAACTATAAATTCAATCACTGGTTCACTAAACGGAATTATATCAAGCTATACAGGTACAGCTCCAGTAGTTACAGGTACAGGTAATCATGTTTTTACATCCAATATATATGGAAGTGATATTGTATTTGATTTATCTATGTTTGAAGATTTAAGACAATATTTTGACATTCTTTGGTTGCTTATGTTGGCATACTTTAATTTCAAAATGTATGTACTTATCATTCGTGATTTATTAAAAAAATTCTAAGGAGAAAATATGCCTACTATTTCACTTACACAAATTGCAATCATCGCAGGTAAATTAGTCATTATTGGTTTACTCTTTGCTCTCATGGTTTCATTCATGGGTACATTTCAATCTATGATTTCTAGTTTACTATCAAATACTTTTACTTCCATGGGTTCAATCAATTCACTTAATTTAGGCTATATCACTGGAGCTATTGGTTTAGATACTTTTATTAACACTCTACTTGTATCACTTTATACAGGTGGCAGTTTATATATAAGTGGGATGGTTGGCATTATTATATTTAAACATTCAATCAAGGTTTATCAAACGATAACAAATTTCTAAAATTTATAAAGGGGTAATTTATGGCTGAACTCGTAACTGGCTTACAAGGTAGTGGTAAAAGCTATTATGCTATGTATAAAATGTTTCATGATCAAGATAAGTACTATAAGATATTTACTAACCTTGATGGATTAAAACAAACAGATAAAATAATCCCTTTAGACTTTAAGAAATTTACAGATGAAATTTTAACAGAATGCCATAAATTAATAGTAACAGAATCTAAAGAGTATCAAGATGTTATTGAGTACTTACAACGTATTTATATACTTCCAATGGATGCTTCAAAAGATAATCGAATACTCTTAGTAATTGATGAAGCTCAAAATTATTTTAGTAAGAAAAATATTATTTTGTCATGGTTTATTACACAGCACAGACATTTATTTATGGAACTATATCTAATTACACAGAAGTATACATTGATTCATGCTGATTATCATCTATTCAACTTAGCATATAATGCTTTTCCTCCTGTTAAGCAGTTTTCTAAAAACAGTATTGCATACAAAGAGTTTGCAGGGCTTCCAATGAATGATGATAATTTTGTACGTAAGTTTTCACTAAAAAAAGAATCTAAAATTTTTGATATGTATGTCTCTGGTGACAAAGTAGATAGTCCTTTCATACTAAAAAAGTTCATACCTCTTATTTTTATTTTCCTTGGGATGATAGGTGGTGGTATTTATTACTTTACGAATGTTTTTGGTCACCCTGCACAACCCAAAAAAACTTTAGAACAGAAAACTAAAAGTAAAGATCCTCCAACTGCTAAGATATCAACATATGCAAGTGAGGAAGATAAGCTTTATACCATTGTAGTTTTTGAAGATAGATTTTATATACAAGACGTAGGAAATACAAATGATTATCCATTAAAACTTCTTCTTTATGTAAAAGAGCATTACTTTAAAACGGTAATAGACAAAATAAAAAGAGATAGATTTCATACAGTTATTTATGTGATTTGTGATTCAAGTATTGAAAATCTTTTTAGAGAGAAAATAAAGAAACATACACTTGGGGATAGCGTTGATACTGTTGCTACTTTTTAGAACGCTATCCATTGGGATAGTGTCATCCCTTAGAGGGACAAAGGGTGATTAATAATAAGGTTTCTGCAATAGCAGTAACCATCTATGATAAAGGAAATATGATGATTAATTTAAATTCTATATTAATTTGGCTGTTGGACTTTTCATCTTTACTTGTAAAGATACTTCTTCTTAGTGCCGTGCTTTTCTATTTTTGGGCAGATGTTTTAGCGAATGCTTATATAGATATATCCTCTCAAATTTGCACAGAGTACTCCAGTATTACAAACAAAGAAGTTAAGTATTTTGATGTGGTTGGTTGTTTTGAAAAGAATAATAACAACTGGGTAAAGGTTAATTAGGTTTCCGTGCGTTAGCACGGTTATAAGAGGATAGAGAAAATCCGTCACGCCTCAGCGTGTAAGGATTTTTTCTCTCCCCTTGGCTAACTATAAAAAGGTTGCCGACAATTTTAAAAAGGGGTTTTAAATGTACGGATTAACAAAGAAAAACAAAGAGCAGGTACTCAACAAAATAGAGAAGCAAAAAGATTTTCTCTACTCTCATTACATAGAGGTA
>JAJRPS010000065.1 GCA_024280635.1 Bacteroidota bacterium
GAAAGGATAGTCCTTTTTGTTTTGGGCGTTGCAAATCTAATAATATATTAGCATTGGTAACCAATTTAAATACATCATTTAAACTATGTTTTTTAGAAGTAACCTCTATATTTAATTTCTCTAACTCTGGCGTTGTTTTTTCAGCAAATGCAATTAATTTGTACTTAATATTATTTGCTTTAAAATATTCAGCAAATTGTGGCATTGTTTTATATCGCTTATCTAAAGAGCTAATATTAAAAACGCCATATTTAGGAGTGTTTAGTTTTAGGTTTTTATAATCAAAATAAATGTAATTAGTAATAAATTTAAAACCATGTTCTGCAATATCATCTGGGTCAAAGGCATAAACCTCATCAAAATAGGGGTAGACTTTCTTCATTCTAGGATACCTTTTCATGCTATCATTTAAAAAAGTAACCATTTTATTAGTTTTTTGTTTAATACTTTGAAGGGTTTTAATGGATAAATTATCTCCTTTTATAATTAAAATAATATCTTGTTTTTCTTGTGCTCTAAGGGTAGATACTAATACGTTATTTAGGTGTTCTCTTTTAAAATTATAATTAAAAAAAGTTTTTGTAAAAAAATTAGCTATACGATGTAAAAAAGAAGGGTAGGAGTACTTTAAATTGTAAAAATTAACATGCTTAGTTATAATTCCTTTTCGCTCTAATTCTTTAGCTATAAAGTCGTTATATCCCCATTTGTCTAAACTTATAATAGTTACTCTCAATGTGTACAGTATATTTAAATATTAGATACAAATATAAGTTTTTATATTCTAATTTTATAATCGTATTTATAATTTAAAATCGCTTATTCTTATTCATGATTTCTTTTAATTGCCATATTTATTACTTACTATTGTAAATAATATTGATAATTAATTAAAAACGAGATTAAAAATGAATGTAAAATGTGTAATACATATTAATTTTAAAAAGGATATATCTTTTTTAAAAGATATTATTACAAATTATAGTTCTAAAGGAGAAAAATTTGGTAATCAAGATAGGAACTCGCTAAAGCTTTTTCAATTAGATGATAAAACAATAAATGTAAAATCATTTAAAGTTCCCAATGTATTTAATCAAATAGCATATCGTTTTTTTAGAAGTAGTAAAGCGAAACGATCATATGAGTATGCAAATGCATTAGTAAAATTATCAATAGGAACTCCAAAGCCTATTGCTTTTTTTGAGTATACGACACTTTTTTTATTTAAAAGCAGCTATTATATAAGTGAGCATCTAAATTATGATTTGACTTATAGGGAGTTGTTGACAGATATGAACTATCCTAATCATGAAGAAATATTACGATCCTTTACTCGATTTACATTTGATTTACATGAAAAAAATGTAAATTTTTTAGACCATTCACCAGGTAATACATTAATAGTAATTGCAAATAACTGTTATAAATTCTATTTAGTCGATTTGAATAGGATGGAATTTAAGCCTATGGGTTTTAACGATAGGATACAAAACTTTTCGCGCTTAACACCATACAGAGAAATGGTGGAAGTAATGAGTGATGAATATGCAAAAATTAGCGGGTATAACTATGATGATGTTTTTAAATTGATGTGGCAATCAACAGTAGCTTTTCAAGAAAAATTTCATGGAAAACAACGCTTAAAAAAGAAATTAAAATTCTGGAAGAAATAAGTATTACTTTTTTTCTTGCTGATATAACTTTTTAAGTTCAATATAGCGTTGCTTTACGTAATAAGCACTTAGAGATGATACTATAATTCCTTTTTTACCATCTAAAAAGCCTAAACGTATAATAAAATGAATAAAAAATCGATAAGCAGGTTTGATGTAAAAGTAAAAAAAAGTAGGTTTTAATTTTTTTACAAATAATTCTTGAGCACGCAATTTTGCGTACTGGTTCATTTTATTTTTATACTCTTGATAAGAGTTGAATGAATAGTGTAAAAGCTTATGTTTTAACACACCAGTTTTACCCTTAATATCCAATAACTCGTGTACTAATAAATCTTTTTTATAGCTTACAAAATCTTTTTTATAAAGTCTAAATACTTTATCCGTTTGCCAACCACTAAAGCGAATTAATTTTTGTTTGAAATAAAATCTCCGATAGATTTCATAGGCAACAATATTATTTTTGTATTGAACAACTTGGATAATTTCTTGTTTTAAATTAGCAGGTATGCGCTCATCAGCATCTATAAAAAGTATCCAATTGTTTTTTGCGTGTTGCATTGCAAAATTGCGTTGGTTGGAAAAATTAATAAATTTGTTTTGCAATAATTTTACATGCGGATATTTTTTAATTTTTTCAACGGTAGCATCAGTACTGTAAGAGTCTACAATAATAATTTCATTTGTAAAATGAAGATTTTCTATTATGGATTCAATATTTTTTTCTTCATTTTTAGTAATAATTAAAGCACTAATTTTAGGTTTTTCGTCAATAATAACCGATTGTGATAACTGATAATTATTTAAGTTTTTAGTAGTTAAAGTAGTTATAAATTGAGTGAGTTGATCTTTTAAAAATTCAGGTTTAAAATGTTGGTATAAAGCAATTGCATTCTTTTTTAATTGGGCTTCACTTTTATCAATAAATAATTCTGGTTTGTAATCTTTTAAGTGTGTAGATTTATGATATACACCATCTTCAAAGGTTGCCCATACTTTTTTTGCTATCCATGGAGAAAAAATAATAAAGGACGGTTTGTTAAGAGCTTTTGCCATATTTATAGCGCCACCATCATTGCCAATAATATATTCACATTGGTTCATAATGGCAATAAACTCTCGTAAATTTTTGCCTAAAACATCAAAGTAAATTTGTTTTTGAGTTTCCTTTTTGCAATTGTCATAAATTGTTTGAGCATCTTTTAACTGGTTGGGTATGTAGTTAAATAAAACATTACAATCAGTAGTTTCAGCAATGTAATCTACAACTTTGCTCATGTAAGCTAATGGGTATGTTTTGTTTTTACTACTGCCAATTATGCTAATCATAATTGTTTTTTTAGATAAGTTTATCCCATTGCCTTGTAATAATTGTATTGCATTTTTTTGTTCTGTAGGGGTAACGTGTAGTTTTGGTAGCGCTTTGTAGTTGGTGTAAATGCCTAAAGGCTCTAGTAATTGCTGACGTCCTTCAATAGATAATCCTAAATTGCTAGTTGCTTTTGGTACTGGATTTATAGGGTGTGTGTATAAAAATTTATTGTATGCCTTTGTGTATGATATTTTTGTTTTTGCGCCACTAAAGGCAGTGATGAGGTTACTTTCAAGTTTACCATACGCATCAACAACAATGTTATATTTTTCTTTTCTAATTTGAATTAAAAATTGAAGTAATTTAAACTTATTTTTCCGATATTCAGGAGTGAAAAGCACTAATTTGTCAATAAACGGATTGTTTTGTACAACAGGTACCGTATTGCTATTTACTACATAATGCACCTCATAATTGGGGTGTTTTTTCTTAATCATTTCGCAAAGAATAGCGCAGGTGAGTACATCACCAATCATTTTTTGCTGTATAATTAATATTTTCATGTAGTTATTTTAGAGTTAAAGTGTTGTTAATTATATTTTTGTTAAACGATTGTATATACGCTTTTACTTGGTTTTCTAATTTGTTTTGAAGCACGATATCTGTATTTACAATATTGTTTTGTAATTTATTATCGGTTTTAAAATTATACAATTCAATCGTTTTTTGACCGTCAAAAATCAAATAATAATCGTTTATTTTAGCATGGTACATGCCGTTAATATAGTTAATAACAATATTGTCTTTTTTTATAGTATGCTCATAACCATAACTAATAAAGGGTTTTTGATAATGTAGGTATTTTAAAATACTAGGTAAGATATCAATTTGTTGAAAATTACGATCAGAAATGCTTGCTAAATTTTCATTAGTAGGATCAAAAAATAAGATAGGAATTGAATATTCTTGTACGATAGACTTAAATCCAACTTTTCTGCCCATAGAGCAATGATCGGCAGTAAAAACAAATAGCGTATTGTTGTACCAAGATTGTTTTTTTGCATAATCAAAAAACTTACGTAATGCCATATCCGTATACCCAATAGATTCGTAAAAAATGGTATTACCTTTTTTTAATTTACCACGATATTTTTTAGGTATTGTAAAAGGTATGTGTGAAGAAATAGTGAAAATACTTGCAAAAAAAGGTTCTTTAAAACTTGTTAGTTTTTCACCAAAGAAACCTAAAAATTCTTCATCAAAAATACCCCATTTACCATCTTCTTCATCAGGGGAAGTTTGTGGATATTCATCTTTTCCAAAATAATCATCAAAACCTGCAACTTTAGCATATTGATCAAAGTTTTGGCTACCATTAAAGGCACCATGAAAAAAAGCAGTATAATATTCTTCAGCTTTTAAAATTTTTGGTAAAGTATTTACCTCGTTAAAAGCATAAGTTGAGTTTACGTAAGGTTGTCCAAAAATACTTGGAACACCAGAAATGGTAGAGGGAACAGCGTCTACAGAGGTTCTGCCATTTGCAAAACCGTTTTTAAAATACATTGATTTTTGAATAATCGAATCTAAAAATGGAGTATTTCCTTCTTGAGGATTTGAGAAACTCACGTTTTCATCACCAAAGCTTTCTAAAATAATAATGACCACATTTTTTTTAGTAAAAGGAATGGTGTCTTTAAAATGTTTTATGGGTGTAAAATGTTTGTTTAATTCTTCATCAGTATAAAAATGAAAAGGTTGTAGTTCTTTTTTCTTGCCAATTGTCTTTAAAATGCAAAATGGCGTGTTTAAAACGATAGGTGTATTATTGGCGGAAGCATATTTTACGGCATCAACTCTACTTAATGGTTTACGTTGTAAACCTCCTCTACCTATTAAAATACAACTAGCAGTAGAAATTAGAAAAACAAATACTTGTTTTATTGTATTGGGTAGTGTTGTTTTTATATTTTGTATAACAAATTTTTTAGTAGGGATGAGTTTGTAAAACAAATAGGCAAATACAACAAATAAGACCACTACATACCAATATCTTTTTGCAAAATCAGGAAGTAATCCTGTAATTTCTTGATGCATACCTTGCGCTGTAATTAAGCCAAAAGTGCTGCGTTTTCCGGTAAAATTATAGTAAATAAAGTCAATAAAATTAGTGCTAATAAATAGTAGGTTTACAATATAAAATAGCCATTTTAATCCTTTTTGATAGCCAGCAGTGTATTTGAAGTTACCTGGTATGGTATGTAAAATAACAAATAAAATATTGGTGTAAAATATCACAGACAAATCAAACCGAATACCGCCTAAAAAAGTAGTAAAATCCAA
Source organism: Bacteroidota bacterium (assembly GCA_024280635.1). GTDB lineage: Bacteria > Bacteroidota > Bacteroidia > Flavobacteriales > Flavobacteriaceae. The sequence continues at coordinate 5,329 of JAJRPS010000065.1, forward strand.
ATTATTAAAACTATTCCATTGAAATAAAACAAATAGAATTCTAACAAGACTATAGGTAACTACCAAATATAATAAGCGTTTGAGTAGTAAGGTGAAACTTTGTAGGTAATTATTCATAATATTTTAAACGGCTACATTATATTCGCGTAAAGCATCATTTAAAGATGTTTTTTTATTGGTACTTTCTTTACGTTTACCAATAATTAAAGCACACGGTACTTGAAACTCTCCAGCAGCAAACTTTTTAGTGTAACTACCTGGTATCACTACGGATCTTGCAGGTACAACACCTTTGGTTTCAACAGGAGTATTACCTGTTACGTCAATAATTTTAGTACTCATGGTCAATACTACATTAGCACCTAAAACGGCTTCTTTTTCTATGCGTACGCCTTCCACAACAATACAACGAGAGCCAATAAAAGCACCGTCTTCAATAATTACGGGAGATGCTTGTAAAGGTTCTAAAACACCACCAATACCCACGCCTCCAGATAAATGTACGTTTTTGCCAATTTGAGCACAACTACCCACGGTTGCCCAAGTGTCTACCATAGTGCCTTCATCAACATAGGCGCCAATGTTTACATAACTGGGCATCATAATAACACCTTTAGAAATGTATGCACCATGACGTGCGATAGCGTTTGGCACTACTCTAATACCTTTTGCAGCGTACCCGCGTTTTAACGGTATTTTATCATGATATTCAAAAATACCAGCCTCTAAAGTTTCCATTTTTTGTATCGGAAAATATAGTACAACTGCTTTTTTTACCCATTCATTTACTTGCCATCCATTAACAGAAGGTTCTGCAACGCGTAAAGTACCCGCGTCTAATAAATCGATAACCTTTCTGATCGTATCTTGGGTGTTTTGTTCTGTTAATAAATCTCTATTGTCCCAAGCGTTTTCAATAATTTGTCGAATTTCAGTCATCGTAAAGGTGTTTGTTTTAAGTATAATTTGTGTTTCATTTAAATTTAACGGTAAAGATAAGGGGTTTTCTATTAATTTTAGTAGCTTTTTAACATCGATACTCAATAAAATTGGTATTTTTGCACAAATTGTAAAAAGAAAAAGGATTTGATGGCGAAAATTTTAGCATTAGATTACGGTACAAAACGTACTGGTATTGCGGTTACTGATGATATGCAAATTATAGCATCAGGTTTAACAACAGTACTTACTAAAGTGCTGTTGCCTTTTTTAATGCAATATTTTAAAGATGAAAAGGTGGAATTAGTAGTTTTAGGAGAACCGAAACAAATGGATAATACCGCATCAGAAAGTGAAATATATATTCAGCAGTTTATAGAAAAGTTTAAAAAGAAATTTCCTGAAATGCCTTTAATTAGAGAAGATGAGCGTTTTACTTCAAAAATGGCATTTCAAACCATGATTGATAGTGGCTTGAGTAAAAAAGCACGTAAAAACAAAGCATTGGTAGATGAAATTAGCGCAACCTTAATATTACAATCATATTTATACAACAAATAATAAAACAATGATATTACCAGTAATCGCATACGGAAGTCCTGTACTTCGAAAAATGGGAGTAGAAATTAGTAAAGACTATCCAAATTTAGACGAATTAATTGACAATATGTGGGAAACCATGTATGGCGCTTATGGTGTAGGTATTGCAGCTCCGCAAGTAGGAGTTGCTATTCGATTATTTGTAATTGATGCATCACCATTTGCAGATAGTGAAGACGTATCTGAAGCAGATGAAAAAGTATTGAAAGACTTTAAACGCACCTTTATTAACGCTAAAATTATAGCAGAAACAGGTGAAGAATGGGCATTTAATGAAGGCTGTTTGAGCATACCAGACGTACGTGAAGATGTGTTTAGAAAAAAAACCATTACTATTGAATATTTTGATGAAAACTGGAAAAAACAAACCGAAACCTTAACAGGATTACCAGCACGTATTGTACAACATGAATACGATCATATTCAAGGAATATTGTTTACGGACTTATTATCACCATTAAAAAAACGATTGATAAAAGGTAAATTAGCAAATATTAGCAAAGGAAAAGTAAATGCCGATTATAGAATGCGTTTTCCGCAAGCAAGTAAACGCAGGAAATAGTAGGTAAGTTGGATGAAAATTTTATATTTGTATCCCTTTAAATAAAAATAAAGAAGTATAACATTGGGCAATTGGTCCAAGATTAAAATAAAAAAATGAGTTTAAGCAAAATATTAGCCATTACCGGTAAACCAGGATTATATCAATTAGTAACACAAACACGTGCAGGTTTTTTGGCAGAGTCGTTAACCGATGGTAAAAAAGTAAACGTAAACATGCGTAGCAATGTGAGTATGCTTAATGAAATAGCAATTTATACTTACACACAAGAGATGCCTTTACGAGAAGTATTTGCGAAGATTAAAGATAAGGAAAACGGAGAAAAAACAACAATAAGTCATAAAGCCTCCAAAAAAGAATTAGAAAGTTATTTTTCAGAAGTGTTGCCAGATTATGATGAAGATAGAGTATACCCAAGTGATATTAAAAAAGTAATACGTTGGTACAATACCTTGCAAGAAAAAGATTTGTTGCAATTTGAAGAAGAAAAAGCTTCGCAAGAAGAAGAATAGTACTCTTTACTGTAAAGCACAGTTAAAAACCCCTTTTGGTAATTTATCAAAAGGGGTTTTTTGGAAAAAAAAGAATAAGTTTGAACAATAATTAAAAAAAAACACCATCAGTAAAACTGATAGTAGTATCAAAAAATAGCATCAAATTAATGCAAAATATAAAAGATTGCTTGGTATATTTGTATTAGAAAATAAATAATTAATCATAAAAAATAATTAAAATGGCAACAGCAGTAGGGAAAAAATTTCCAAATTTTAGTGTAGACGCAATGAACGAAATGGGTGACACCTTTCAAGTAAACGTATTAGAAGAAGCAGTAAAAAACAAAAAGAAAGTATTATTATTTTGGTATCCGAAAGATTTTACTTTCGTGTGTCCAACGGAATTACACGCTTTTCAAGCCGCTTTAGGAGAATTTGAAAAAAGAAATACAATTGTAATTGGAGCATCTTGTGACACTGCAGAAGTGCACTTTGCATGGTTAAGCACCCCAAAAGATAACGGTGGTATTGAAGGAGTAACATATCCTTTATTAGCAGATGTACAACGTAACTTAGCAGAAGCATTAGGGATCTTAGATGTAGATGTTGATTATAACGAAGAGTTAGATGAGTATGTAACAACTGGAAGTAATGTAACTTTTAGAGCTACGTATTTAATTGATGAAGAAGGAACTGTTTTTCATGAAGGAATCAACGATATGCCAGTAGGTAGAAATGTAAACGAGTTTTTACGTTTAATTGATGCTTATGCACATGTTCAAACTAATGGAGAAGTTTGTCCTGCAAACTGGGAAGTTGGTAAAGATGCAATGGCACCTAATGCAAAAGGTACTGCAGAATATTTAGCATCTCACTAAATCGTTATTATCGTTTAGGTAAACTTTAGTAAAACAAATATAAAACAAACCCTTCTCTCTTTGTAGGGAAGGGTTTTTAAATAAAATAGATATGATACAAGAATTAAGTCAAGATAATTTAGACACAATAGTAGCCGAAAACAAAAAAGTAGTAGTGCAATATTCCGCTACGTGGTGTGGAAACTGCCGTATAATGAAACCAAAATTTAAAAAATTAGCTTTAGAAAATGAAAACATGGTTTTTGTAATTGCTGATGCAGAGAAATTTCCAAATAGCAGAAAATTAGCAAACGTAGATAATTTGCCAACCTTTGCTACTTTTGTAGATGGTAAATTTGTAAATCAAACCCAAACCAATAAATTTGAGGTATTAAAAGAATTGGTAAACGAAGTAATCTAAATTAAATATTCAATATGAAACTACCAATAATCAAACACATGACTAATTTTATCGAAGAAAACGATCAAGATTATGTCTTAGAAGCCCTAGGAACATTAGAAGCCTTAACAGAAGTACCGTCTTTAAAGGATGAAGAGCTAGATGTTATTGGAGAAATTATTTCCAACCTTTACGGAGCGTTAGAAGTTGATAAAATGATTAAAGAAGGAACGCCTAAAAAAGAAGCCTTAAATGCTTTTATGAAACGTGTTTTAGGATCTATTGATAAGTAAAACATAGTCTTTTGAATACTTTTTAAAATTGAATTCCGTTTTTTAAAATAAATGGATTAACTTTATCCCAAGATCTTTTTTTGAATGTCAGTACAGCACATCTCTTACCGGGAAACAAATTATTTTTCAGACTTTATCTGTGATTATTTAGCAGGCAATAAGGTTTTGAATCCTTATTACAATCGTTATCCGAAGTTAGAGAATTTTGAAGCACAAATTCAAGAAAAAAAAGCATCGTTTACTACTGAAAATAGAACAGTTTTAATGCAAGTTTTACAGCAACAATATAGTGCTGTAAAACTATCTGAAGCAACTCAAAAGAATATAGCGTTACTAACTAAAAACAATACCTTTACCATTACAACAGGGCATCAATTAAACTTATTTACCGGTCCGTTATACTTTTTATACAAAATACTTGCAACCATTAATTTATGTGAGGAATTATCAAAAAAACACCCAAATGAAAACTTTGTTCCTATTTTTTGGATGGCAACGGAAGATCATGATTTTTTAGAAATTAATCATTTCAATTTTAAAGGAAATAAAATCGAATGGAACAGAAATGATGGTGGAGCAGTAGGTGAGTTTGATACAAAAGGATTGCAAGCGGTTTTTGAAATATTTAGTAAACAATTAGGAGTAGGAGATAATGCCAATTACTTGCGTCAATTGTTTAAAAGTAGTTATCTAAATCATAATAACTTAGCTGATGCCACTCGCTTTTTAGCTAATCAATTGTTTGGAAAGTACGGTTTGGTAATTATAGATGCCAATAGCAAACCGTTAAAAAAACTTTTTAAACCGTATGTAAAGCAAGAATTGTTACAGCAAATTACGCATCAAAAAGTAACCGAAACCATTTTAAATTTTCCTTACAAAGTACAGGTAAATCCAAGAGCAATAAACCTATTTTATATAAAAAAAGGATTACGAGAACGCATCGTTTTTGAAAATAATGTTTATCGTGTAAACAATACCGAAATTGTATGGAATAAAGATGAAATATTAAAACATCTCAATGAATTTCCAGAACGATTTTCGCCCAATGTATTACTTCGTCCTTTGTTGCAAGAAATAGTATTACCCAATTTATGCTACATTGGCGGTGGTGGCGAATTAGCATATTGGATGGAATTAAAAACAACTTTTGAAGCTTTTCAAGTCCCGTTCCCGATGTTATTGTTGCGAAATTCGGCATTTATTGTAACCAAAAAACAAAACAAAAAATTAGCTACATTAGGATTAAAAATTACCGATTTGTTTTTATCACAATCTAATTTGTTATCGAAAACGACAAAGGAGTTATCGGTGATCATCATAGATTTTACCGAACAAAAAAAGCATCTTCAAAAACAATTTGAAGGTTTGTATGACATAGCAAAACAAACCGATGCTTCTTTTATAGGTGCCGTTGCAGCACAAGAAAAAAAACAATTAAAAGGATTAAATATCTTAGAAAAAAGATTGTTAACCGCCGAAAAAAGAAAACATTCGGAGTTTTTAAAACGAATAACAACATTGCAAAAGGAACTCTTCCCTAATCAAAGTTTGCAGGAGCGACAAGTAAATTTTTCGGAGTTGTATTTGGAGTATGGAACTGCATTAATACCGAAATTAAAAACGATATTACAACCACTAAACGGAATGTTTTTGATTGGGTTTTAATAAAGCTAAGGTCTTCTTTTTGAAGAAGAAAATTTAAAAATATTAATTAAATAAAAAAAACCAGCGCATTGCGTTGGTTTTTTATAAATCTAAAATCTCTTTTAGGTTGTCATCTATAACTTTTAATAGCACGACTAAATTCCAGTATAATTACTAGGTGTAATTTGTTTCAATTCGGTTTTAATAGCATCACTAATGGCTAAAGTATCAATAAAACTTGCTATTGATTTTGCGTTAATAACTTCATTAGTACGAGTTAACCCCTTTAAAGCTTCGTACGGATTTGGATATGCTTCTCTACGCAATATGGTTTGTATCGCCTCTGCAACAACAGCCCAATTGTTTTCTAAATCGGAAGCAAAAGCAGCTTCGTTTAGTAATAATTTATTCAACCCTTTTAAAGTAGATTGAAAAGCAATTAAAGTATGTCCAAACGGTACACCAACATTACGTAAAACCGTACTATCGGTTAAATCACGTTGTAGTCTTGAAACGGGTAATTTAGCAGATAAATGCTCAAAAATAGCATTTGCTAATCCTAAATTTCCTTCAGAGTTTTCAAAATCAATAGGGTTAACTTTATGTGGCATTGCACTTGAACCTACTTCACCAGCTTTAATTTTTTGTTTAAAATAATTCATAGAAACGTAGGTCCAAATATCTCTATCCAAATCAATAATAATGGTATTGATGCGTTTCAAGTTGTCAAACAACGCTGCCATGTGGTCATAATGCTCAATTTGAGTGGTTGGGAACGAGTGGTGTAAGCCCAAACTGTTTACAAATTTGGCTCCAAATGCTTTCCAATCAATATTTGGGTATGCAACCTTGTGTGCATTAAAATTACCCGTTGCACCACCAAATTTTGCAGCGCTTGGTATGTCATTTAATAAATTAAACTGTTGTTTTAATCGCTCTACGAAAACATAAATTTCTTTACCTAATCGAGTAGGGGAAGCGGGTTGACCGTGTGTTTTTGCAAGCATGGGTATATTTGCCCAATCTTTACTTAAAGCTTCTAACTTGTTTACTACTGAAAAATACTCAGGAATATATACATCCCCAATCGCTTCTTTAATAGAAAGCGGGATAGCAGTATTATTAATATCTTGTGAGGTTAATCCAAAATGAATAAACTCTTTATATTTTTGCAAACCTAAAGCATCAAACTGCTCTTTTATAAAGTATTCAACCGCTTTTACATCATGATTGGTAATGCTTTCAATATTTTTTATGGCTTGTGCATTTTCAGAAGTGAAATTACGATAAATGTCACGCAGGGTTTCAAATAAATTGTTATCAAAATCAGCTAATTGTGGTAACGGAATTTCGCAGAGTGCGATAAAATATTCTATTTCTACTAAAACTCGATATTTTATTAAAGCTTCTTCAGAAAAGTAAGCTGATAATTTGTTGGTTTTACTTGCATACCTTCCGTCAATTGGAGATACAGCATTTAAAGCAGTAAGTATCATGTTGTTCAATTTTTAATCGCGGGGTAATAGCTCAAAAAGGGTTAGTTCCCCGATGTTCTACATCGAATTTTAAAAATAACTACCCTCTTGTAGAGGAAAATTATTTAAGTTACAAATATACATAACCCTTTTAATAATATGCAGCAGAAGCACTTCCTTTTTTAACAAAGTTACATAAGTATATATTTGTGAAAAAATCTTATTTTTTTGTCGTTAAATTTAGTAAATTCGCAGAATTATTATATCATAGTATGATAGAAGTATTGATTTGTTAAATATCAAAGAATTGAATAGTGCCATTTTAAAATGGATGGTTTACTCTCAATCTTAAAATATAACCTAATTTATATTTATTAAATATGGCAAAGTTTGAATTAAGACTTCCAAAAATGGGAGAAAGTGTTGCAGAAGCAACAATAACATCATGGTTAAAAGAAGTGGGAGATACCATTGAAATGGATGAACCTGTTTTAGAAATCGCAACAGATAAAGTAGATTCTGAAGTGCCATCAGAAGTAGATGGTGTCGTAACTGAAATACTTTTTAATGTTGATGACGTAGTAAAAGTAGGCGAAATTATAGCTATTATAGAAACTGATGCAGATGTTGCAGCAACTACTACGGATCCAGTAACCCAAACGGAAATACCAGCAGTTTCCACAATTGAAAAAACAGTTGAAGCAGCAAAAGAAACCGTATCGCCAATCGCTAATTTTTCTGATTCCGATAGATTTTATTCACCATTAGTAAAAAATATGGCAAAAGCAGAAGGAATATCTGTAGCCGAATTAGATGCAGTACCAGGAACAGGAAAAGAAGGTAGAGTAACTAAAAATGATATGATTTCATATCTTAAAAATAGAAGTGAAGCACCAGCGGCAGTTAAAACAGAAGCACCAAAAGCTTCTGCTCCAGCAGCAGCAAGTAAACCTGCTCCAAAAGTAGCGGTAAGCTTACAAGCAGGTGATGAGGTAGTAGCTATGAGCCGAATGCGAAAGTTGATTTCAGGGCACATGGTAAACTCCGTAAATACAGCAGCTCACGTACAATCCTTTGTAGAGTGTGATGTGACTAATGTGTGGAATTGGAGAGCAAAAGTAAAAGACGCATTTTTAAAACGTGAAGGTGAAAAATTAACCTTTACACCTATATTTATGCAAGCCGTTGCGCATGCACTAAAAAAATATCCAGGAATGAATGTTTCTATAGATGGAGATAATATCATCAACCGTAAAAATATTAATTTGGGTATGGCAGCTGCTTTACCAGATGGTAATTTGATTGTCCCGGTAATTAAAAATGCCGATCAATTGAATTTAGTGGGTATGGCAAAAGCCGTTAACAGTTTGGCTTTAAAAGCAAGATCAGGTAAATTAGCGCCAGACGATATCCAAAATGGAACCTATACTGTAACCAATGTAGGGAACTTTGGAAGTATCATGGGTACGCCTATTATACCGTTACCACAAGTAGGTATTTTAGCTTTAGGAGCCATTCGTAAAACACCAGCTGTTATTGAAACTCCAGAAGGTGATTTTATAGGTATCCGTATGAAAATGTACTTGTCACACTCTTATGATCATCGTGTAATTGATGGTGCATTGGGTGGTATGTTCGCAAAATGCGTAGCTGATTATTTAGAAGCTTGGGATGTAAATCAAGATTTCTAATCTGGGTACGATAGCCCAATAAGTATATAATAAATAAAAGGTTGTTATTCATTTTTGAATAACAACCTTTTGTATTTAGGCATTCCCCTTAATCCTTATTAGTATCAGGCTTACGCTATCATACAGTCTTTTTAGTGTTTCGCATAATTTCTAGGTATAATAATATTTTATGAATTATAAAATTACTTTGTTAGGAGAGTATATGGCAAAAAAAATCGTCTAAAAATTAATTTTTAGACGACCTCTTTAAGTGAGATAATATATTGTTAAACGTTTATTTTACTTTATCTACAACAGCTTTAAAAGCTTCTGGATTGTTCATCGCTAAATCGGCTAAAACCTTACGGTTTAATTCGATGTTGTTGGCTTTTACTTTACCCATAAATACAGAGTAAGACATACCATGTAGTCTTGCTCCTGCATTAATACGTTGTATCCAAAGTCTTCGGAAAGTTCTTTTATTGTTTCTACGATCTCTATAAGCATAACTCATAGCTTTGTCAACCGCATTTTTTGCAACTGTCCAAACGTTTTTTCTTCTACCAAAGTATCCCTTGGCTTGCTTCAATACTTTTTTTCTTCTGGCTCTACGAGCAACAGCATTTACTGATCTTGGCATAATTTTATTTGTTTTTGTAGTAGGCGGTCAATATTATTGACACTTTCTCATATAAATGGCCCAACTACAGGGTTATTAATTTATTTTAACCGCTTGCAACTATTGCAAGCAAATTTCAATTACTTTAACCGTAATTGAGTTTTGATGCTCTTCACATCGTGTTTGTGCACTAATGCATCATGTGTTAAAGCTAACTTACGTTTCTTAGACTTCTTTGTTAAGATGTGACTTTTGAAAGCGTGTTTTCTTTTAATTTTTCCAGAACCAGTAACTTTAAATCGTTTCTTGGCACTAGACTTGGTTTTCATTTTAGGCATAATTTCCTAAGGTTTTTAAATTATCTCACTTTATTGTAAAAACAGTTGTCTATCAACTATTTATTTTTTCTTTGCTGCAATAAACATAGTCATACGTTTACCTTCTAATTTTGGCATTTGTTCTACTTTACCATACTCTTCAAGCTCTTGTGCTAATTTTAGTAATAAAATTTGCCCTTGATCTTTGTATATGATAGAACGTCCTTTAAAGAAAACATAAGCTTTTAACTTAGCGCCATCTTGTAAAAACTTAATGGCATGTTTCTTTTTAAACTGATAATCGTGTTCATCAGTTTGTGGTCCAAAACGAATTTCCTTAATAACTACTTTACTAGCTTTAGCCTTTTGAGCTTTTTCGCGTTTCTTTTGTTCGTATAAAAATTTCTTGTAATCAATAATTTTACAAACAGGTGGAACCGCTTTTGGAGAAATCTCTACGATATCCAATTCTTGCTCTTTAGCCATATCAAATGCTTTGCGAAATGGATAAACACCCACTTCAACATTGTCTCCAACTAAACGTACTTCTTGTACGCCTCTTATCTTTTCGTTAATCCTGTGTGCATCTTCTTTAATGACACGTCCAGGTCTTTTCGATCTTCTTCTACGTATTGCTATAACTTAAATATTTTGTTCTATCAAAAAATGATAGAGATGTTAAACGTTAAATTCCAATAAAGTGCTTTTTATTTCACTTTTTATCAGTTCAGAGAAGGCATCGATACTAATTGTACCTAAATCCTCTCCACCATGTTTTCTTACAGAAACTGTGCCATCTTTCTCTTCCTGTTCCCCTACAATTAACATGTACGGAATCTTATTCATTTCTGCTTCACGAATTTTTTTACCCATAGTTTCGCTTCTATTATCTATTTGGGTGCGAATTTCGTGATTTTCTAATGAATCTGAAACTTTTTTCGCATATTTTTCATATTTTTCACTTAAAGATAATATCATTATCTGCTCAGGTACTAGCCATAAAGGAAAGTTGCCACCAGTATGTTCTAATAAAACAGCAATAAAGCGTTCCATGCTTCCAAAAGGAGCGCGGTGTATCATTACGGGTCTATGTGTCTGATTATCACTACCTTTGTAGGTTAAATCAAAGCGTTCTGGTAAGTTGTAATCTACTTGTATGGTTCCTAGTTGCCAACTACGTCCTAGTGCATCTTTAACCATAAAGTCTAATTTAGGGCCGTAAAAGGCAGCTTCGCCAGTTTCAATTACATAATCCAATTCTTTATCTTTTACAGCATTTAAGATTGCATTTTCTGCTTTTTTCCAATTTTCATCGCTTCCAATATACTTGTCAGGATTTTCAGGGTCTCTTAATGATACTTGCGCAGTAAAGTTTTCAAATCCTAATGAACCAAATACATATAATACCAAATCAATAACCGCTTTAAACTCGGTGTCTAATTGGTCTGGAGTACAAAAAATATGTGCATCATCTTGTGTAAAACCACGTACACGTGTTAAACCGTGTAGCTCTCCACTCTGCTCATAACGGTAAACGGTACCGAATTCAGCAAAACGCTTTGGAAGGTCTTTGTATGAAAAAGGAGGCATATTGTTATACACTTCACAGTGATGCGGGCAGTTCATTGGTTTTAATAAAAACTCCTCGCCTTCTTTTGGTGTGGTAATGGGCTGAAAACTATCAGCTCCGTACTTTGCATAATGGCCAGAAGTAACATAAAGTTCCTTTTGTCCAATATGAGGTGTCATGACCATTTCATAACCCGCTTTTTTTTGAGCTTTCTTCAAAAAATCTTCTAACCTACTACGTAAAGCAGCTCCTTTTGGTAGCCATAACGGTAAACCAGCACCTACTTTTTGCGAAAAAGTAAACAAACCTAATTCCTTACCTAATTTTCTATGATCACGTTTTTTAGCCTCTTCTAAAAGCTCTAAATATTCTTTTAATTCCTTTTGTTTCGGGAAAGAGATACCGTACAAACGTGTTAATTGCTTGTTGTTTTCGTCACCACGCCAATATGCACCAGCAACACTTAATATTTTAACCGCTTTTACAATACCAGTGTTGGGTATGTGTCCGCCTCTACATAAATCCGTAAAGGTATCATGGTCACAAAAAGTAATGGTACCGTCATCTAAGTTTTCAATAAGCTCAACTTTGTATTCATTGTTAATGCTTTTGTAATAGGCTAAAGCATCTTCTTTTGACATGGCGCGCATTTTGTACTCATGTTTACCACGAGCAATTTCAATCATGCGTTTTTCAATTTTAGCAAAATCTTTGTCTGAAATAGATACGTCACCAAAATCAACATCATAATAAAATCCTCTTTCAATAGATGGTCCAATGGTTAATTTCGCATTCGGATACAACTCCTTAACAACCTGTGCCATAATGTGCGAGGTAGAGTGCCAAAAGGCTTGTTTACCCTCATCATCTCTCCAGGTAAATAAAACCAAATTACCGTTGGTGGTTAAGAGTGTAGTGGTTTCAACAGTTTCGTTGTTAAATTTTGCCGAAATAACATTTCTGGCAAATCCATCACTAATACTTTTGGCAACGTCCATTACGGTAACGGCGCTGTCAAATTCTCTAATACTACCGTCTGGTAAGGTAATTTGAATCATAATTGTTATTTTATTTATTTAAACAGTGTGCAAAGATAACATTACTTGCTTAGGTGTACAAAAAAAGAAGGTTATTTTAATTGTGGGCGTTTTAACACGCTATTCATTACAATCTTTTGAGCCTACCTTCGGTTTTGTGAGTTTAAAAAGAGCTCATAAAATCGCTTTTGTAAACCGCAAAACAATCTTGGTAGTGCTCAAAAGTATTTTCATTTCTATCGTTAACGCAAAAGCAACCACAAAATGTAAAACTCTAAATATAAAATTTAAAAGATAGGGTAGGTTTGCGCTAGAAGAAACGTTTTTATATTTATCATCATTCCGACCGTAGTGGGGGAATCACGCAAGTAGTTCACTCAAATTTACTCACTCAAACCTGCTCATCAGGATGAGATTTCTCATAAAAGAGTTCGAAATGACTATATTTTTGATTTTTAGAAAATCCAAAACGGGCAACAATTAACTAAACAGCTCAACGATACTATTGATACAAAAAGCTTTTAATCAAAAACAAAATTGCAAAAAATAAGAAGATAGCAACCAATACCCATAAACTTCCTTTGTAGTATTTTTGATGTAATTTTAAGTCTTTACGATAGCTCCACACAATTACGGCAACAAACGAAATGAAAAAGATTAAAGCAAAAGTAAGCTGACCCGTTGTAAACATAAATATTTTAGTTATTTTTATGCAAAATTAATCAAATAAAACTATTAATACTCAAACTATGAAAAAATATACTAATGCTGTAACAAAATTTCATACCGCTTTTAAAATAGGGCATAGAACAACACCAAAAGCCGACTTGGGAGTTGCAAAAAACACGCTCCGTTTTGAGTTGATGAAAGAAGAAAATGAAGAATACTTAGTAGCAGCAAATAACAACGATTTAATAGAGGTTTCGGATGCTTTGGGGGATATGCTGTACATTTTATGCGGCACCATAATAGAACACGGTTTACAAGACAAAATAACCGAGGTTTTTGACGAAATTCAAGAAAGTAATATGAGTAAATTAGGGGCAGATGGGCAACCTATTTATCGTGAAGACGGTAAGGTGTTAAAAGGACCTAATTATTTTAAACCCAATATTGCTAAAATTTTAAATTCAGAAAAAGCATCCCATTAAAGTTTAATAAAATGGGGAGGAAATAAAAAAAGCAACCTATTTAGGTTGCTTTTTTTATTAAATGTCGCTTAGCGACTTATTTTATTTTTAAAGTCCAATTGTACTTATCTTCAACAGTATTGTATTGAATATCTAATAAGCTGCTTTTTAATTGGGTAGCATATGAGTTTTCTAATTTAGGTAAATCCCAATGGCTGCCTTTGTAGCCAATACCAGTAATTGGTATAATTACGGCAGCAGTACCAGATCCAAAAACTTCCAATAGCGTACCGTTTTTGGCAGCTTCAGTAACTTCAGCAACACTAATTTTGCGTACTTCGGTTTTTAAGTTAGCATCTTCTGCTAATTGCAATAAACTTTTACGAGTAATACCTGCTAAAATACGCTCATCTGCAGGAGCAGTGAGTAAGGTGTCTCCAATTCTGAAAAATACATTCATAGTACCTGCTTCTTCAATATACTCATGTGTTGAGTTGGTCCAAAGCACTTGTTGGTATCCTTCTTCATTTGCTTTTTGAGTAGGATAAAAGGAAGCAGCATAATTTCCGGCAGCTTTTGTAGCACCAACACCTCCATTTGCAGCACGAGAGTAATGGTCAGATATTTTTACTTTTACATCAGCATTTTTATAATACCCTTGTACAGGAGTACAAATAATCATAAAACGATATTGATTTGCTGGGGCGGCACTAACACCTTCTTGAGTTGCAAAAATAAAAGGTCTAATGTATAAGGCATTTCCTTTTCCAGGAATAACCCATTTTTTATCCATTTCCACTAAAGTCTGTAAACCTTCCATGAAAATTTCTTTAGGTATTTCAGGCATAGCTAAACGCATTGAAGAAAAACAAATTCGTTTCCAGTTTTCTTCTGGTCTAAATAACCAAACATCATTATTGGTGTCTTTGTAAGCTTTCATGCCTTCAAAAGCGGCTTGACCATAGTGAAAAACTCTTGAAGAAGGAGCCATAAGCATTGGTTGGTATGGTGTTATTTGGGGTTGTTGCCATTTACCATCTTTATAATCGCAAATAAACATGTGATCAGAATATACCGTACCAAATGCTAAATCGTCTAAATTGATGTTTTCAAAGTTGGAATTTGTAATTTTTGTAATTTTTATAGTAGTATCTGTAGTCATCTATCTCTCTTTTTTACTTTTGCGAATTTACTGAAAATTTATCTTATTTCAAGTGTTATTTTGTAAATTTGTTAATAGAATTGTTCTAATAATAGAGAATATTTAAAATTTATGAAACGCGAAATAATGATTACTTCAGATGGTTCTACAACTATTCATTTGCCAGAATGGGGAGAGCAGTATCACTCCAAACACGGTGCTATTCAAGAAGCGTATCATGTTTTTATAAAAAGTGGATTGGATTTATTTGAAGATAATGTTTCTATTTTAGAAATAGGATTCGGTACAGGTTTAAACGCCTTCATTACTTTTTTAGAAGCCGAAAAAAGAAAATTAAACATCAATTATGTTGGTGTAGAAGCATATCCTGTAAAACCAGAAGAAGTAATGCTTCTAAATTATGTGTCGGAATTAAAAGCAGAAGATTCTGCAAAAATATTCAAACAAATGCATCTTCAATCTTGGGAAAA
This sequence comes from Bacteroidota bacterium, assembly GCA_024280635.1. GTDB lineage: Bacteria > Bacteroidota > Bacteroidia > Flavobacteriales > Flavobacteriaceae. The sequence continues at coordinate 20,571 of JAJRPS010000065.1, forward strand.
TGAACATGTTATTTCATCCAATTTTAAATTAACAAAACAGCAAAAGTTTTTTAAAGATATTGCTGATGTAAGTAAATATAATTTAATCTATTTTGATGCTTTTGGAGCAACGCATCAACCTGAATTATGGACAGAAGCTATTTTTAAAATCATGTATAATGCGCTACAAAATAACGGTATTTTAGTAACTTATTCAGCAAAAGGAAGCGTGCGTAGGGCTATGCAATCAGTAGGTTTTACCGTAGAACGTTTGCAAGGACCTCCAGGAAAACGAGAAATGTTGCGTGCAACAAAAGAGCTATGAAGATATTAATTACAGGAGCAACAGGTTTGGTAGGGAGGCAATTGGTAAAAGAATTGCTATCCAACGGAGTTGAAATCCATTTTTTAACCACGCAAACTTCAAAATTAGATAATTTTCCCAATTGTAAAGGCTTTTTATGGAACCCGAAAGAAAATAAAATTGATATTGAGGCTATAAATGGTGTAACGGCAATTATTCACTTGGCAGGAGCTAATATAGGTAAGCGATGGACAACATCCTATAAAAAAGAAATTATAGCTAGTAGGGTTTTGGGAACGACATTGTTATATCAATTACTAGAACAAAATAAACATGGTGTTAAGCATTTTATAACCGCTAGCGGAGTGGGAATTTACAAAAGCTCATTAGTACATAATTATACAGAAGAAAGTAACCAATTTGGGACTGGTTTTTTAGCAGATGTTGTTTGTAAGTGGGAAGCCGCTGCAAATGCATTTACAAGGCTAAACATTGCAGTAACAAAAATAAGAACAGGATTGGTTTTGGATAAAATTCAAGGAGCGTTGCCAAAAATGATGCAACCCATACAAATGGGGGTTGGTGCAGCTTTAGGCGCAGGAAATCAACAAATGAGTTGGATTCATGCTAAAGATTTAGTACGACTATATGATTTTGTTTTAGAAAATAAAATATCAGGAGTGATAAACGCAGTAGCGCCACAAGTGGTTACAAATACTGCATTTACAGAAATATTAGCGAAGCAATTACATAAAAAAATATACTTACCCAGCGTACCAACATTTATGTTAAAACTACTGTTAGGAGAAATGCATTTACTGTTGTGTGAAAGCCAAAAAGTATCTGCTACAAAAATAAAGCAATTAGGATTTGTTTTTCAGTATCCAAAACTGTCTAAAGCATTATCTAATATATTAGAATATTAAAATCAAATGAATGCGTAAGTGTGTTTAAAGTACTTGTTGTACCATCGCCAAAATCCCATTTTATATTATCACTAAAGGATGAAGTATTAGTAAAGTTTACGGTTGTATTATTGGTAAAAAGCATATAAAAGATGAATTTATAACATGATATTATGCCTCAAGTTGCTGTAATAAAAAAAGATATTTTTTACAATAAATTAGTTATAGTTAAATAGCCGTGACAAATTGTCATTTTTTATAAAATGGCAATACTTTTGCATACTCGTAAAGGAATAAAAACGATAAAGATTCATTTACCATGAGTGAAAAAGATATAAAAAACGAAGAAAACCAAGAGCAAGGAGCAACTTCAGAAACAATGAAAACAGTAGAAAATACAGCTACACCTACTGAAAGTCCTGAAGTAGAATTGCTTAAAGAAGAGCAATTAGCGAAAGATTTAGCGACAGAAAAAGATAAATTTTTACGCCTTTTTGCAGAATTTGAAAACTACAAGAAAAGAACTTCTAAAGAACGTATGGAATTATTTAAAACAGCAAATACGGATGTTATGATGTCAATGTTGCCAGTTTTAGATGATTTTGACAGAGCATGGATAGAAATTTCTAAAAGTAATGATGAAAATTTAAAAACAGGAGTAGAGTTAATTAGTAATAAATTAAAAACTACTCTTGAAAGTAAAGGATTATCACTTTTAGATGTGCGAAAAGGAGATGCTTTTAATGCCGATTTTCACGAAGCAATTACGCAAATACCAGCACCTTCAGATGATATGAAAGGTAAAATTATTGACGTTATAGAAAAAGGCTACAAATTGGGGGATAAAATTATCCGCTATCCAAAAGTAGTTATTGGACAATAAATTAACAAATACAATTCTCATTTTTGTGAGATATTAGATATGGCAAAACAAGATTATTACGAAATATTAGGAGTTACTAAAACGGCAACTAAAGTTGAAATTAAAAAAGGTTACCGTAAAATGGCGGTAAAATATCACCCAGATAAAAACCCTGGAGATGCAGCTGCAGAAGAAAAATTTAAATTGGCAGCAGAGGCCTATGAAGTACTAAGTGACGAAAACAAAAAAGCAAAGTATGATCGTTATGGACATGCTGCTTTTGAAGGTGGTGGTGCTAGTGGTTTCGGCGGCGGTTTCGGCGGTGGCGGAATGAACATGGATGATATCTTTAGTCAATTTGGAGATATTTTCGGAGGCGGTGGTTTCGGCGGAGGCGGAAGAAGACAGCGTACCGTAAAAGGAAGTAATCTACGTGTTCGTTTAACCTTAACGCTAGAGGAAATTGCAAACGGTGTAGAGAAAAAGATAAAAGTAAAACGCAAAAAACAAGCGGCAGGAACTACTTATAAAACCTGCACTACTTGTGATGGGGCAGGACAAGTAATGCGTGTAACCAATACTATTTTGGGGCGTATGCAAACTGCAGCAACTTGTCAAACTTGTGGTGGAGCAGGACAACAAATAGATAAAAGAGCACCCGGTACAGATGCACAAGGTTTATTACAAGAAGAAGAAACAGTAAGTGTAAAAATACCAGCAGGTGTGGTTGACGGAATGCAATTAAAAGTTTCAGGAAAAGGAAATGATGCTCCTGGAAACGGAATTGCAGGTGATTTATTAGTGGTTATTCAAGAGGAAGATCATAAATACTTGAAACGAGAAGGAGATAATCTACATTATGATTTATACATTAGTTTTTCAGAAGCAGTTTTAGGTGTTTCTAAAGAAATTGAAACCGTAACCGGTAAAGTGCGTATAAAGTTAGAACCAGGTATTCAATCAGGTAAAATATTACGTTTGCGTAATAAAGGTATTCCAAGTATTAATGGCTATGGTAAAGGAGATTTGTTAGTGCATATAAATGTTTGGACACCACAAGAATTAAATAAAGAACAAAAAAAATTCTTTCAAAACATGGAAAATCATGATCATTTTGCACCCAATCCAAAAGATGATGAAAAATCATTTTTTGAAAAAGTAAAAGATATGTTTTCATAACTAGAATGACAGTATAAACAGTCTTCATGAGGTTTAAAACTTGTGAGGGCTGTTTTTAGTTTAGCGATGTCAGATTTTATTTTTAAAAAATTAAGCCTTTCAATCGTTTAATAAATTCTAAATTTGTGTAAAAGAATTATAAAAAAATAGCTACTTACCAACAAATCAATTTTAATATGACTAATCTTCTTGTTGCTGAAAATATAACCAAATCTTTTGGTGATTATAAGGCATTAAATAATGTATCCTTATCCGTTCCGGAAGGAAGTATCTTTGGGCTTTTGGGACCTAACGGTGCAGGTAAAACAACATTAATACGCATCATTAATCAAATTACTATGCCAGATGAAGGTCTGGTTACTTTAAGTGGTGAGCCTTTAAAAGCATAACACGTTAAGGATATTGGCTATTTACCAGAAGAGCGTGGTTTGTACAAATCTATGAAAGTGGGCGAGCAATGCTTGTATTTAGCACAGTTAAAAGGGTTGTCAAAAAAAGAAGCAAAAGAGCGTTTAAAGTTTTGGTTTGATCGCTTAGAAATTGGAGATTGGTGGAATAAAAAAATTCAAGAACTATCAAAAGGAATGGCACAAAAAATTCAGTTTGTGGTTACCGTATTACACGAACCTAAATTGTTGATTTTTGATGAACCTTTTAGTGGATTTGACCCTATAAATGCCAATTTAATTAAAGATGAAATTTTGCGCTTGCGTGATAATGGTGCAACAGTCATTTTTTCTACCCACCGCATGGAGTCGGTTGAGGAACTGTGTGATCATATTACTTTAATAAATAAATCCAACAAAATACTAGATGGGAAATTGATTGATATTAAACGTAACTTTAAATCCAATATTTTTGAAGTAGGGGTGAGTACAAATGATACATCAGCATTAGAAGCACTCTTAAAAGATAAGTTTACAATAAGTGACGCTTCGTTTCAATCCATACATGACGATTTAAAATTGAATATAAAAATGCAAGACGGTGGTTTACCTAATGATTTGTTATCATTTTTAACCAACCATGGTCAAGTCAATCATTTTTCAGAAGTAATCCCTTCTGCAAGTGATATTTTTATTCAAACCGTTCAAAATAATAACTAATTAAAAGTAAAATGAATCACTTACCCTTAATTATAAAGAGAGAATATTTAAATAAAGTCAAAAACAAATCGTTTATCATCATGACTTTTGTAACGCCCCTAATAGGTGTTGCTATATTTGGATTAATCGCCTTTTTAACTAATTTAAATAAAAATAAAGAACGTGTTATAGATGTTTTGGATGAAGCTGGTTTTGCAAAAGAATTGTTTGCAGATACTACATCAGGAACAAAATATAACTTTATAAAAGACATTTCTTATTTAGATGCTTTAGAACAAGTAAAAAAAGAAGAAAAATATGGATTGCTATACATTCCTAAAGGCGATAGTTTTGAGAAAATTGCTAAAAAAGTAACCTTTCACTCTAAAGAAACCCCATCGTTAGGAATGATATCGGGAATGGAATCTAAAATAGCAAGAAAGTTAACCAACTTAAACTTAGAAAAACAAGGGCTAAATATAGATAAAATTGCAGCAGCACGTATCCGTTTGGATATTTTACAAGAAAGTTTTACAGGCGAAAAAACATCAAAATTTAGTGGCGGTCTAAAACTAATTTTTGGAGGAGCAGCAGGTTATTTACTATTCATGTTTATTGTCATTTACGGTAACATGATTATGCGAAGTATTATTGAAGAAAAAACAAGCAGAATTATAGAAGTTATCATATCATCTGTAAAACCAATGCAATTGATGTTAGGTAAAATATTCGGAACTTCATTAGCGGGATTAACACAATTTGTAATATGGGTATTGGTTATCGGATTAATGTCAATAATTGCATCGACCTTTTTAGGTGTGGACATGACGGAAATGCAAACACCACAACAAGATATGCTAAAAGAGGTAATGAAAAATGGTGACATGCAAGCAAAAGCAGGGGCTATTTTAGCTGAAATACGTGCCTTACCAATACTAAATTTAGTCATTATGTTTATCCTATATTTTTCTGGAGGGTTTCTATTATATGCCTCTTTATATGCAGCAATTGGAGCTGCGGTAGATAATGAAACGGATACACAACAGTTTATGATGCCTATTTTATTACCTTTAATGTTAGCCATCTATGTTGGTTTTTTTACCGTTATAGATGAACCACATGGGGTTGTAGCACAAGTATTTTCATACATACCTTTTACATCGCCAGTTGTCATGTTAATGCGTATTCCTTTTGGAGTACCTATTTGGCAACAGTTAATTTCAATAGTAATACTATTTGCTACTTTTATTGGTACGGTTTGGTTTGCAGCTAAAATTTATAGAGTCGGTATTTTAATGTATGGTAAAAAACCAAGTTATAAAGAAATTTATAAATGGTTGAAATATTAATTGCTTTGCAATTATATAAAAAACGCTGCTAAATGAATAACAGTGTTTTTATCCAAAAAAAACTTACTTACTATAATTGCTTATAGTATTGTAAATATAAGGTGTAATTAAACCCTACACACTACCCAGTAACTGGGTGTGTTTTATAAATGTCAAATTTTTAAAAATAGGATGGAAAAAATAAATACTTTTTTAAATTACGGATTCCAGTTTGGGAAAGACATACATTTTAATGTGAAAACATTAATTGTTGTGGTGCTATTATTTGTAATTACTTCTTATTTATTGAAATTAATTAAACGAATTGCGGTAAGCCGTTTGGCACCAACTGATAAGCTCAAATTCAATTCAGTATTTTCATTTGCACGTTATTTCATTTATATTATTGTAATCTTAGTTACATTTGATAATATAGGAATTAATGTAACGACAATATTTGCTGCATCTGCAGCTTTATTAGTAGGTGTAGGTTTGGCATTACAAACCTTTTTTCAAGATATTATTTCGGGTATTTTTATATTGATAGATCAATCGGTTCATGTAGGTGATATTATAGAGTTGGACGGTAAAGTTGGGCGTGTAACGGAAATTAAATTACGCACTACACGTGCGGTTACGGTTGATAATAAAGTGTTGATTATCCCTAATCATAAATACCTAACCAACACACTGTATAATTGGACTGAAAACGGTTCTGTTACTCGTGAAAAAATAAAGATAGGTGTTGCGTATGGATCCGATTTAGCATTAGTAGAAAAACTATTGTTGAAAGCAGCAAATGCTAATAAAAGCATATTAAAACATCCAGAACCTAATGTGTTGTTTACTGATTTTGCAGATAGCGCTTTAATGTTTGAACTCCGTTTTTCATTGAGTAACAGCTTTATGGCATCTGTGCCACAAAGTGAAATTCGTTTTGAAATAGATAGACTGTTTAAGGAGCATAATATTAAAATTCCGTTCCCTCAACGAGAAATTTACGTTCATAAAGAAGAGTAATTCGCTTAGTTTTTTAAGCTTATCGCTTTTATAATTTCAGAAAAAGGGGTTTTATAATCAAACCACATGGTTTCGGGGTTGCGTTTAAACCAAGTCATTTGTCTTTTAGCAAAACGACGTGTATTTTTTTTAATTTCGGAAATAGCAAAATCTAGTGTCCATTCATCATCTAAATAGTTAAAAAGCTCTTTGTAGCCAACGGTATTTAATGCGTTTAAGTCTTTGTGTGGGAGTAATGATATTACTTCGTCTAACAAGCCGTTTTTCAGCATCATATCTACCCGTAAATTAATGCGATCGTATAACAATGGTCTATCAGCAGTTAAACCGAGACTAATGGTTTTAAAGTTTCTGCTATTTTTTTTAATATTTAAAAAGGAAGAATAAGGTTTTCCACTTGCAATACATATTTCCAAAGCGCGTGATAAGCGTTGCGGATTGTCAATTGCAATTTTAGAATAACTAATAGGATCTAATGTTTTGAGTTGTTGTTGTAAATCGGCAATACCATTAGTAGCTAACCGCTCAGTAAGTGTGGTTCTAATTTCTGGGGCAACCGTAGGAAAATCATCCAAACCATTTACTACAGCGTTAACGTATAAGCCAGAACCACCCACTATAATGACGACATTATTTTTGGTGAAAAGCTGGTCTAGTTTTTCAATAGCATCGCGTTCAAAAGTTCCTACATTATAACCTTCAAAAATGGACTGATGCTGAATAAAATGATGTGGCGCTGCTGCCAATTCTTCTTTATCAGGTACTGCAGTACCAATGGTCATTTCTTTAAAAAATTGACGAGAATCGCATGAAATAATTTCGGCATTGTAATGTTGCGCCAATTGTATACTTAAAGCTGTTTTTCCAATTGCCGTTGGTCCAACTATTGATATGAGATAGTTTTGTTTCAAAGTATGGTTGTTTTTAAAACTAATTTTTAGAAGATTTAATGTTTAGTGTGATGTTTTAAAAAAAAACTTCATTTTCAAGTTTATCCGTTAGAAAGAAGCATGTCAGTTCCTTACCTTAGGGAAGGTTAGGATGGGCTCTTAAAAGTTTTTCTTAATACGAGCTAAATCACGTTTATTATCACGGTCACGTAGCGTATTGCGTTTGTCATGTATTTTTTTACCTCTACACAAAGCTATTTCTAATTTAGCAAAACCTTTTTCGTTTAAATACAAACGTAACGGTACAATGGTTAACCCTGCAGTATTGACTTCTTTATGTAGTTTTTTTAGTTCTTTTTTATTGAGTAATAGTTTGCGTTCACGTCTTGCTTGATGGTTAAAATAGGTAGCGTGTGTATATTCATCAATATACATGTTAATCACAAACAATTCCTTTCGGTCATGGTCATTAAACTCACAAAAGCTTTCACCAAGAGTAGCTTTTCCTTCTCTAATTGATTTTATTTCGGTACCTACCAATACTATACCAGCTGTATATTTATCTAATATTTCGTACTCAAAACGTACTTTTTTGTTTTTTATGTTGATTCTTTTTTGTACCATAAGGATAGCAAAAATAGTATTTCTTTTGTAAGTATCTTGCTAATTTTTTAAGGAATTAACATTTCTTTTAGATTAGAATGACTTAAAATGTTTACTTTTGTAGTACAATGAAATCTTTTTTTAAAAATATCACTGCCTTTACATTCACTTTTATAGTGCTTTTGTCTACCGTTTCTTTTACGGTAAGCATGCACTATTGTGGTGATACTTTAGTTGATGCCGCACTATTTGGTAAAGCAGAAAGTTGTGGTATGGAGGCTATGGAGATGAAAAAGGACATTACTCAAAAATGTTCCATTACTAAAAAAGATTGTTGTAATGAAAAGCAAGTAATCATTAAAGGTCAAGATGATTTAAAAGTAGATTCTTTCGTCTTTACAGCTACTCAACAGTTGTTTTTTACAGCTTATTTTTACACTTATTTAAATCGTTTTGAAGCAGAAACTACTCAGTTTACACCGTTTCAAAATTACATTCCACCACTGGTCGTCAAGGACATCCATAAGCTTGACGAAAGCTATTTGATTTGATTTTTTTATGATTCCAATTTTTTGTATCGGTAGTCTTTTAATACGATATAATGTCGTGTTAGATTTTTTTGTGCTTAAGATTTATCAATCTTAACACCATTTGCATGTTTACTTTCTTGTAATCGGCATATTATCATAAATAATAAAATCATAGTTATGTTAAATAAAGCAATTAAATATTTAATTGAAAATAAATTAGTAGCGGTATTGTTGTTATTCCTTTTTGTAGGTTGGGGGATTTCAAATGCACCTTTTAAATGGGATGTAGCAGGCATACCACAAAATCCAGTAGGTGTAGATGCTATTCCTGATATTGGGGAAAATCAACAAATTGTTTTTACCCGTTGGGCAGGACGGTCACCACAAGATATTGAAGATCAAATTACCTATCCCATGACGACCTCATTGTTGGGGATTCCAGGTGTAAAAACCATCCGTAGTTCTTCAGCATTTGGGTTTTCATCTATCTATATTATTTTTGAAGAAGATGTAGAGTTTTATTGGAGTAGAAGTCGAATTTTAGAAAAATTAAATTCCTTGCCAAAAGGATTATTGCCAGAAGGTGTACAGCCTAGTTTAGGGCCAGATGCTACGGGGTTAGGACAAATATATTGGTATACTTTAGAAGGACGAGACGAGCAAGGTAACGTTACTGGAGGATGGGATTTACATGAGCTGCGTAGTATTCAGGATTACTATGTAAAATATGCGTTGTCATCTGTGTCGGGAGTTTCGGAAGTGGCTTCTATTGGTGGTTTTGTGCAAGAATATCAAGTAGATATTAATCCAGATGTACTAAAAGAATATAATATTTCCTTAGCACAAGTAGTCAATGCAGTACGAAAATCAAACAAGGATATTGGTGCGAAAACCATCGAAATTAATCAAGCGGAATACTTGGTTCGTGGTTTGGGATATATAAAATCTGTTGAAGATTTAGAAAATGCAGTAGTTACCTCTAATAATTTAACACCCATTTTAATAAAAGATGTCGCCAAGGTATATTTAGGACCTGCACAACGTAGGGGTATTTTAGACAAAGAAGGTGCTGAGGTTGTAGGTGGAGTAGTAGTAGCACGTTATGGAGCAAATCCGATGGAAGTTATTGGGAATGTGAAAAAACAAATTGAAAGCATTAGTTCTGGATTGCCATCAAAAGTATTGGCTGACGGGCGAACATCACAATTAACGATCGTACCTTTTTATGATCGTTCGGAGTTGATACAAGAAACATTAGACACTTTAGATGAAGCGCTTACCTTAGAAATCTTAATCACCATTTTCGTAATTGTAATGATGGTTTTTAACTTGCGTGTTTCAGCATTAATATCAGGATTATTACCCGTAGCGGTTTTAATGGTATTTATAGGTATGAAGTTTTTTGGTGTAGATGCAAATATTGTTGCCTTATCCGGTATTGCTATTGCAATTGGAACAATGGTAGATGTTGGCGTGATCCTTACCGAAAACATCATCAGGCATTTGGATGAAGATAAAGCGGAAAGAGAAAATTCAGCAGGGATTGTTCAAACAAACTCAAGAACAATTAATCAAATTGTTTATGATGCGACTAAAGAGGTTTCGGGAGCGATACTTACCGCAGTATCTACCACTATTATTAGTTTTGTTCCGGTGTTTACCATGATTGGTTCTGAAGGGAAATTATTCCGTCCCTTAGCGGCTACCAAAACCATGGCATTAACGGCATCTGTTATTGTAGCATTATTTTTAATACCTCCTTTTGCAGCGTGGTTATTTGGGTGGAAATCACCAAAAAATAAAATAGGAAAATTGCTAAATTTAGGACTAATTGCGTTAGGTGTTTTTACTATTTTTAAAGGATTTAATATCGGTTTAGCATTAATTGTATTTGGCTTAATAGCGATGTTAAAAAGAGAAGAATTTAAGTTCTCTATTTTTAAATTTCATTTCTCATTGACTAAAAACATACTCAATGTTATCATTACTGCAATAGTAATTGTATTGCTATTAGCAAAGTATTGGCGTCCATTAGGGGTTGATTTTACGCTGCCTTCAAATTTAGTTTTCGTAAGTATTGTTTGTTTTGGTTTATTAGGAGTATTCTACTTATTCCAACGCTATTATGTGCGCATTTTAACCTGGGCATTGGCAAATAAAATGTTGTTTTTAATTTTACCAATATCGATTGTTTTCTTCGGAATAAAAGTATGGAATAATACGGGTAAAGAATTTATGCCAGCATTAAATGAAGGGTCTTTTTTACTAATGCCAACCTCAATGCCACATGCAGGAGTAGCAGAAAACAAACGCGTGTTGCAACAATTGGATAGAGCCGTTGCTAGTATTCCAGAAATTAAAACGGTTGTAGGAAAATCAGGTAGAGTAGAAAGTGCATTGGATCCAGCACCCTTATCCATGTATGAAAATATCATCATTTATAAACCCGAATATAAATTAGATGAAAATGGTAGTCGATTAGAATTTAAAGTAAATGAAGAAGGTTTATTTGAAACTACTTCAGGTAAGTTTATTGAAGCAGGAACACCAATAGATACTAAAAAATTGATTATTGAAGAGGATGGTGAATATTACCGTAACTGGCGAAAATCAATAAAAAATACAGATGATATTTGGAAAGAAATTGTGCGTGTAACAAAGCTACCAGGAGTAACATCAGCACCTAAGCTACAACCTATAGAAACGCGATTAGTGATGCTACAAACAGGTATGCGAGCACCCATGGGTATCAAAGTAAAAGGACAAGATTTAAAGCAAATAGAAGCTTTTGGCATTCAATTAGAAAAGGTGTTAAAACAAGTAAAAGGTGTTAAAAAAGAAGCTGTTTTTGCTGATAGGATTGTAGGTAAACCTTATTTGTTAATTGATATTGATAGACAAAAAATAGCACAATACGGCTTAGCAATAACCGATGTGCAATCAATATTAGAAGTAGCAGTTGGTGGTAAATTATTAACACAAACGGTTGAAGGTAGAGAGCGTTATGGTGTACGTGTACGTTACCCGAGAGAATTGCGTAGTAGTCCATCCGATTTAGAAAACATTTTTGTACCCATTAAAAATGGTAGCCCTATTCCGTTAAAAGAGTTGGTAAACATTAGGTATGAACAAGGTCCGCAAATGATTAAAAGTGAAGATACTTTTTTAATAGGATATGTATTGTTTGACAAACAAGCAGGTTTTGCAGAGGTAAATGTAGTAGAATCCGCTCAAAAAGCCATTCAAGGAAAAATTGATAGAGGAGAATTAAAAATTCCGAAAGGAATTACCTATCAATTTACAGGTACGTATGAAAATCAAATACGTGCCGAAAAAACTTTGGGAGTAGTAGTGCCATTAGTATTGGGCGTTATCTTTTTAATTTTGTATTTCCAATTTAAATCCATAGCGACCTCATTAATGGTATTTACAGGAATACTAGTTGCTTTTTCTGGAGGATTCATTATGATTGGTTTGTATAACACCGATTGGTTTTTAAATTTCACTTTATTAGGAGTCGATTTTCGAGATGTTTTCCAGATAAAAACCATCAATTTAAGTGTTGCCGTTTGGGTAGGGTTTATTGCCTTATTTGGTATCGCAACAGATGATGGTGTAGTAATGGCAACTTATTTGACGCAAATATTTGATAAGAAAACACCAGAAACAAAATCAGAAATTAGAGCATCGGTAATCGAGGCGGGAGAAAAAAGAATTCGTCCTTGTTTGATGACAACAGCTACTACTATTTTGGCATTGTTACCTGTATTAACCTCAACGGGAAGAGGTAGTGATATTATGATACCCATGGCAATACCAAGTTTTGGAGGAATGTTAGTAGCGTTAATTACGTTGTTTGTTGTGCCAGTATTGTTTAGTTGGAGTAAAGAATTACAAATGAAGAATGAAAAGTGAAAAATATCTAGTGAGTAGTCATTTCGATCTTGTGGAGAAATCACATCATCTACTTTTAATAAAAATATAAAAATAATTAAGATGAAAAATAAAACATTAATATTGCTTCTATTAATCAATAGTATAGCATTTTCTCAAACGTTAACCGATTATTTATCGATAGCAAAAGCAAACAATTCGGCTTTAAAGGTTGCAGAGTATCAATATGATATTGCACAAGAAAAAGTAAATGAAGTGGGTAATTTAGAAAACACTAGTTTTTCTGTAGGATTCTTTGCTTTACAGCCAGAAACTCGAGTAGGGGCTCAAAATATAAAATTAGAAACCTCTCAGGAGTTACCTTGGTTTGGTACGTTAAAAGCAGAAAAGTCAGTTGCTAAGGCATTAGCAGAACTTGAAAAATATAATATAGCGTTATCTGATAAAGAAATTACATTTTCAGTAAAAAAAGCATACTATACAATTTATCAAGAATTGGCAAAAAATGATGTTTTGAAAGATAATAAGCTCATTTTAAAAACTTATGAAAGTATGGCGCTTGCGGCACTAGAAAACAATAAGGCAACAATGAGTGATGTATTGCGTATTCGTGTACAAAAAAATGAGTTACACAGTAAGGTATTTCAAAACATAAATACGATAGCGCGATTGAGTAAAAATTTTAATAGAATTTTGCAGCAAGATGAAAACACAATGTTAGAAATTGTAGATAGTTTAAATGTATTAGATATTTTAAATGCAAATCAAACTATTTCAAATCATCCTTTATTAAAAAAATTATTAGAGCAAGAAAAAGTATATCAATCTCAAAAAAAACTAATCGCTAAAAATAGTAAACCCAAACTATCAGTAGGAGTAGATTATATTTTAGTAAATAAAAGAGAAGGTGTAACCATTTCTGAAAATGGAAAAGATATCTTAATGCCTAAAATAGGGATAAGCATACCATTGTTTACTAAAAAGTATCGCTCACAGCAAAAACGAATACAGCTTCAACAAAAACAGTTGGAAGAGCAAAAGATACAGCAGAAAATAAAATTAGAAGCAGCATTAGAAAAGTCAATATTAGACTATGAAAATGCAGTACTAACAGTTGTGGCTGCACAAAAAAATAAAACAGAATTGCAACAAGCAATCAATGTAGATTTAAAAGCATATGAAACTGGAATTTTAAATTATGATAAAATTTTACGCTTACAACTTCAAAAAATCAGATTTGAATTAATGGAGGTAACAGCTACTAAAGATGCTTATTTGGCAAAATCAAAAATTGATTATTTAACAGATAAATAAAAACAAATGAAAAAATATATAATTTACATTGGTTTAATAGCAATTGGGCTATTAGTAGGAAAATTCATGTTTTCTAATTCAGCATCAACTGAAAGACAAGGGCAAGAAACAATAGTAGAACACTGGACGTGCTCAATGCACCCTGAAATTGATTTACTAGAATTTGGTGCGTGTCCAAAATGTGGTATGGACTTGATTCCCGCAGCGACCGGAGAAGAAGGTTTGGAGGTTAATCAATTTAAAATGACAAAAAATGCAATGGCATTAGCCAACGTACAAACGTTTGTTGTAGGTACTGTGGGAGAAAGTCAAGAAGAAGTTTCGGGGAGTTTACGTTTATCAGGTAAAATTCAAGAAAATAGTAAAACTTCTGCAATGCAAACAGCTCATTTTGGAGGACGTATAGAGCGTTTATACTTTAAAATGGAAGGAGAAGTGGTAAAAAGAGGAGCGTTAATTGCTACCGTATATTCTCCAGAATTAGTAACCGCTCAAAATGAGTTGTTGGAAGCTATAAAAATTAAAGAATTGCAACCTGAGCTATATAAAGCAGTACGTAATAAATTAAAAAACTGGAAAATTTCAGAAAATCAAGTGCAACAAATTGAACGTACACAAAAAGTAATTACTAATTTTAATATGTACGCAAATGTTTCGGGAGTAATTACTAAAATATTAGCACAAGAAGGTAATCATGTAAAAGAAGGAACTCCATTGTTTATGATTTCAAATTTAAATAGTGTTTGGGCAGTTTTTGATGTGTATGAGCAAGATATTACGAACCTTAAAAAAGGGCAGCATTTAGTTATTCAGTCCAACGCATATCCGAATGAAAAAATAGAATCAAAAATAGATTTTATTGATCCGGTTTTAAATTCAAAAACAAGAACGATAACGGTTAGAGCTACATTAAATAATAAAAATAAAAAGTTAAAACCAGGAATGCTATTGTACAGTTTTGTGATTGTTAAAGACGCTAAAAATACCGAAAGTACAACAATAGTAGAAGTGCCAAAAACTGCAGTTTTATGGACAGGTAAACGATCTGTAGTTTATGTTAAGCCTGACAAAGAAAATTCAGTTTTTGAATTAAGAGAAGTAGAATTAGGGCAATCTTTAAACGATATGTATCAAATAGTGTCAGGGTTAGAAAACGGAGAGGAAATAGTGGTAAATGGCACTTTTACAGTAGATGCTGTAGCTCAATTGCAAGGTAAAATGAGTATGATGAATAATAAGGAAACAGAAAAACAAAAAAAAGACGTTTCAGGGGGAATTGAAAAAATTGAAGTTGCTCCTAAATTTAAAAAGCAATTAAGTGCTGTTGTTGATGCATATTTTAAGCTAAAAGATGCATTTGTAGCAACAAATGTTGAGCAAGTAATAAAAAAAGCAAATCAAGTACTTAAAAAGGTGTCTTTAGTGCAAATGAGCGAACTTAAAAAGCCAGAAGCACATACGGTTTGGATGAGTGCTTCAAAAAGTATTAAAGAAAATTTAAAAAACATTTCAAAAGAGAAAAATATTGAAAAACAGCGCCATTATTTTATAACAGTTTCTAATGAAGTTTTAAAATTATCAAGTATCTTTGGGACAAGTAAAACCGTTTATGTTCAATTTTGTCCAATGGCAAACGATAATTCGGGCGCACAATGGTTAAGTGCAGAGGAAAAAATTATGAATCCATACTTTGGAGATAAAATGTTACATTGTGGAAGTGTAGAAGAAGTAATAAATAATAATAAAAATACAGCATCATCCTATAAGTGCCCAATGGATTGTGAACACGGTAAAACGTATAATAAACCAGGAAGTTGTCCTGTATGTAAGATGGATTTAAAGCTGTTACATTCGGATTAGAAATAATTTTTTTATAAAAATAAAAATGCAAGAATTAGAAAAACATTATGTAAACCGTAGCAATTGGTTACGTGCC
The DNA here is from genome assembly GCA_024280635.1 of Bacteroidota bacterium. GTDB lineage: Bacteria > Bacteroidota > Bacteroidia > Flavobacteriales > Flavobacteriaceae. Next base: position 36,400 of record JAJRPS010000065.1, read on the forward strand.
GCTATTTTAGGAGCAAATGACGGAATTTTATCTACAGCAAGTATAGTTATTGGAGTTGCTGCAGCTACCAGTAATCAAGATGATATTATCATGGCAGGTGTAGCGGGTATTGTTGCAGGAGCATTATCAATGGCAGCAGGAGAGTATGTTTCTGTTGGTAGTCAAGCAGATATAGAATTTGCCGATTTAGAACGTGAAAAACGAGAATTGGAAGAAATGCCAGAACTAGAGCTAAAAGAGTTGGCTAAAATATACAAAAGTAGAGGGTTGGATGATAAATTGGCTTTAGAAGTAGCCATACAGTTAACGGAACACAACGCTTTAGAGGCACATGCTCGTGATGAGTTAGGGATTAACGAAATAACCCAAGCAAAACCTTTAGAGGCTGCTTTAGCTAGTGGTGCAGCTTTTATTTTTGGAGGTGCATTACCAATTATAGTGGCTATTTTTGGAGATGTTCCCAATATGGTGTATTTACAGTATATAGCCTCTATATTGTTTTTGATGTTTTTAGGAGGTGTAGCGGCTAAAATAGGAGGTTCAAGTGTGAAAAAAGCAATTTTGAGAGTCACTTTTTGGGGTACTATAGCTATGGGGTTAACAGCTTTAATAGGTTATTTATTTGGAAACATAAGTTATTAATGATATTATGTAACATTAGGTACATAATATTTAGAGTTAAAAGAGTACATTTGTAAAAATGATAAAAATGATAAAAAATACGATATTCATCTATGCTTTATTAATAGTACAATTTGGTGTTTCACAAAATAATCCGTTGATAATACCTCCAACAATTGAAACGACTAACATCAATTTGAATTTACAGAATAGTACACACCAATTTTTACCAGGGCAAATAACTGCAACAATGGGTGCCAATGGGAGTATTTTAGGACCAACCTTAATAGTCAATCAGGGTGATAATTTGGATATAAATGTAACCAATAATTTAGGGCAAACCACTACTATTCATTGGCACGGTATGCATGTTTCGGCTGCTAATGATGGAGGACCACATACTACAATTGCTCCAGGAGCAACTTGGAATCCTCAATTTACAGTTTTAGATAAAGCAGCAACCTATTGGTATCATCCACATTTACATGAATTTACAGATGAGCATGTAAGTAAAGGAATTGCAGGTTTGATAATTGTAAAAGATACTGAGGAAGCAGCATTAAATTTACCTCGAACTTATGGAGTAGATGATATTCCTTTAGTAGTGCAAACAAAAGATTTTGATGCTAATAATCAAATTGTAAATCATTCCAATGCCGATGATGTACTATTGGTTAATGCTACAATAAATCCAGAGACAGATGTACCAGCACAAGTAGTACGTTTTAGATTGTTAAACGGATCTTCTCAACGTGTTTTTAATTTCGGGTTTTCAGGAAACAAAACCTTTTATCAAATTGCTACGGATGGTGGATTAAAATCAGCACCAGCAGCATTAACAAGACTGCAACTAGCACCCGGAGAGCGTTCAGAAATTTTAGTGGATTTACAAGGAATGCAAGGTCAAACTTTACAATTAATGAGTTATGCATCAGAGTTTGGAAATGGGATCTATGGAGCAACAGCGCCTGGGATGAACGGGGGAATGCCTTTAGATAATTACAATCCGAACCCTATGAATGGTGCAGATTTTAATGTATTACAGTTAAATATAGTAGCGCAAACCAGTACTCCGGTAACAACAATACCATCAGCATTAGTAACAGTAACACCATATTTAGAGGCAAATGCAGATCAAACAAGAAATTTGCAATTTAATCCCGTAGCAGGAGGATTTAATCAACTTAATGGAGATTTTATCATTAATGGTGTGAGTATGGACATGAATACCATAAACATCACGATTCCTCTAAACAATACTGAAATTTGGAGTATCCAAAATGGATCTGCCATTTCACATCCGCTACACATTCATGATATTCAATACTACATATTAGATATTAACGGAAATCCACCTCCACCAGCAGCACAAGGATGGAAGGATACCTATTTGGTTCCAGCAGGTCAAGGCACAATGAGAGTGATTACAAAATTCACAGATTTTGCAGACGATACAGTACCATACATGTATCATTGTCATATGCTTACTCATGAAGATGGTGGTATGATGGGGCAATTTGTAGTGACTGACTTATTAGGGGTTGATGATAATGAATTAATAAATACAGCGAATGGTTTTACGCTATACCCTAATCCTTCACAAGGGACTTATATAACGGCAGCGCTTAATGATAAAACAGATAAAATTAGAGGGTACGCTATAATTAACACATTAGGGCAAATTGTAAACTATCATAAAATACATGAAAACGAATGGAGTAATATGTATTCTTTTCCTGTTTTTGAATATAGTACGGGTACTTATTTTGTAAGAATTTTTACAGCAAAAACAATTTATAAAAAGAAGTTTAATATTAATTAATAACATAAAATTAACATTTAATTTTATGTTAGAATAAGATAAAATTAGTATTTTTACAAAAATCAATAATTTAAAATAGAATAAAATGAAAAAATTAGTATTAGCCTTAGCATTCGGATTATTTTTTGTAGCATTTTCAAATGCACAAGAATCAGTAAAAAAGACAGCAGAAACAGTTACTAAAATAGTAAATGCAGATGCTTACCAATGTCCAATGGATTGCGAAAAAGGTAAAACATATGCAAAGCCAGGAAGTTGTCCGGTATGTAAAATGGATTTGAAAAAAGTAGATGTTAATAAAAAGATGTCAACTTGTTCAGGAACAAAAAAGAAAGGATGTTGTGCTTCTAAAAAAGCTGCAGCAGCAAAAAAATCTTCTTGTTCGAAAGAAGGAGCGGCAAAAAAATCATGTTCAGGTAAAAAAGCATCTTCTTGTAAAAGCGGAGCGGCAAAAAAATCATGTTCAAAAGGCGCTAAAGCTAAAAAATCTTGTGGAGCTAAAAAAGCTTAACAATATAATATAAAGCATAAAATATAAAGCCGTTTAGTAATTTACTAAGCGGCTTTTTTAATGCAAAATAAAATCCCAAACAAATACATTTGGGATTTTTATTTAAATAATGAATAAAGTTTACGGCTTACCCATTCATAGAAATTAAAAATTCATCATTATTACGGGTGCTTTTAAATCTATCATTGATAAATTCCATTGCTTCAACTGGGTTCATGTCATTTAAATACTTACGCATTACCCACATGCGCTGCATGGTTTTATCGTCTAGTAAAATATCATCCCTACGGGTACTGGAAGATATTAAATCAATAGCAGGGAAAATACGACGGTTAGCAATACGTCTATCTAATTGGAGTTCCATATTGCCAGTACCTTTAAATTCTTCAAAAATAACTTCATCCATTTTAGATCCTGTTTCAGTTAATGCAGTAGCAATAATGGTTAATGAACCACCATTTTCAATGTTACGTGCGGCTCCAAAAAAGCGTTTGGGTTTGTGTAAAGCATTGGCATCAACTCCACCACTTAGTATTTTTCCGGAAGCAGGTTGTACAGTATTGTATGCTCTTGCTAAACGAGTAATAGAATCTAATAAAATAACAACATCATGACCACATTCTACCAATCGTTTTGCTTTTTCTAAAACAATATTGGCAATGCGTACATGCTCATGTGCTTCTTTATCAAAAGTAGAGGCAATAACTTCACCACGTACATTACGTTGCATATCAGTAACTTCTTCTGGGCGTTCATCAATCAATAAAATAATTTGATATACTTCAGGATGATTGGCTGCAATAGCATTAGCAACATCCTTTAGTAGCATGGTTTTACCTGTTTTTGGTTGTGATACAATCATACCACGTTGCCCTTTTCCAATGGGACAAAACAAATCAATAATACGTGTAGAAATAGAACTTTGACGTTCTGCTAGTTTAAATTTTTCTTGAGGGAATAAAGGCGTTAAATGTTGAAAAGCAATACGATCTCTAACAATATTTGGAGCCAAACCATTTATTTTACTCACTTTAATTAATGGAAAATATTTTTCACCAGCCTTTGGGGGTCTTACATGTCCTAAAACAGTATCACCTGTTTTTAAACCAAATAAGCGTATTTGTGATAGTGAAACATAAATATCATCAGGAGAAGAAAGGTAATTATAATCTGATGATCTTAAAAAGCCATATCCATCTTGCATAATATCCAAAACACCTTCACTTTCAATAATGGCATCAAATTCAAAATCAGGAGTTTTATAGCGGTTACGATCATCTTTATTTCCATTTTTACCGATGCTTTTTTTCTGATTTTGGTTTTTATGTTTGTGATGTTCTTTTTTCTGAAAAGCTTGTTCTTTTTTTACATGCGCCTTTTTTTCTTTAGGCTGATGGTTAGGGGTATTTTTTTTCTCTGAACTAGGAGTAGTAGCAAGTGTATCCTTTTCTGGGGCTCTCGTGTTATCTATGTTTTTAGGAGTAACAGGAATATCATTTTTAGGCGATTTATTACGAGTTACTCTTGCTCTTTTAGGTTTAGTTGCAACTACTTTTTCTGCTTGCTGTTCAGGAGGAGTACTCGTGTTTTCAGATTCAGCTTGTACATCTAATATTTTATATACTAAGTCTAACTTTTTTAAAGTTCTAAATTTAGGAATTTTTATAGTTTTCGCAATTTCTTGCAATTCCGCTAATTTTTTTTCTTTTAATTGTGATATTTCAAACATTTACAATAAGATAATTTGATTTTTGAAGTAAGTATCCTTTTTAATTTGATGTAAAGAATTCTTTTTTATTATGAAGATAATTTGACCTTATTAAGTATAAGGTTTCTATTGCAAGTATACAGCTTTTATCTTAATAAATAGTTATAAAATTATCTTTTTTTAAGTAAAACAGAATGGATGTAAGTAAGTAAAAGTTTTATAGAATTAGTATTATAAGGTTTGTGTTTCATTCATTTTAATAGCGAAATTAAGAATAATACTAAGGAAATAAGGTTTATTTAACAGGTGAGCAGCTATTTTGAATTGGTTATAATCTGAAAAACAACGTATTGTAAAAAAGATGAAAAACAACGTCTAATTCTGTAAAAAAATCAATTGAGTTTATTACATTTGTAGGGTTATGATACAGCGCATACAAACATTATATTTATTAGTAGCAACGGGAGTAGCTGGTGGTTTACCATTTGTTTTTAATTTATGGAAAACAACTAATGATGCAGTGGTATATGCTTTAGATCAACCTTTATTGTTAGGTGGCTTTGTGTTATCGGCAGTATTAAATTTGACAAGTATCTTTATGTTTAAAAATAGAAAGTCGCAATTTGTTATTAACCGACTTGCCATCATATTAAACTTTATTTTACTAATAGCGTTAGTGTATGGATCACTAAATTTACCTGGAGAGGCAGCAGTTTCAGAGAAAGGTATTGGGATGTTTCTACCTATAATTTCTATCGTATTACTTGTTTTGGCTAACAAAGCAATTAAAAAGGATGAAGATCTCGTAAAATCAGTAGATCGTTTACGTTAAGGTTATCAAGTATTATTTTTAGTGCGAAAAAGAAAACCCGTGGCATTTGCTTCGGGTTTTTTTGATTTAACACCCCTAAATATAGGGAGGCTTGAAAATACCTACTTTCAGTTGCTTGTTGACTAGTAGATACTCATTTTAAATGTTTATATTTGGTGTTATGAGTAATATTATTAAAGTACATTTAGTAGATGATCATCAAATTGTAATTGATGGATTGCTAGCTGTTTTAAAGTTGGAAGAGAATATAGAGGTAGTGGGTTCTCTTTAAATGGAGATAATTTATTGTCGCGTATAAAAGAAAATAAGGCAGATGTGTTAATTATGGACATCAATATGCCTAACCGTGATGGAATAACAATACTTCGTGATTTTCAAAAGCAAAAAGTAGATGCTAAAATAATTATCTTGTCCAGTTATGAAGATCTTAAAATTATAAAAGAAGTTACAAAATTAGGGGCAAGTGGGTATTTATCAAAATCCTGCGTTGCTGATAGTATTCACACAGCAATAGAAGCTGTATATAAAGGAGAGTTGTATTATTGTGATGCTATTAAAGAGCGAATATTAGGTTCTTTTTCGGGTAAAAATACTAAAGCACCAAAAGAAGTAGCACCCATACCTAGTAATATTACGGACAGAGAATTACAAGTACTAAAACTTATTGTGCAAGAATTTAATACCAAAGAGATAGCAGAAGAACTTTGTTTGAGTCCGCATACTATTGATACCCATCGTAAAAAATTAATGTACAAATTACAAGTTAAATCCGCAATAGGTTTAGTGAAATATGCAATTAAGCATAAACTAGTGTAGTTAATGAATATAAAAATCCCCAAAACAGTATTCTTATTCTTTTGTGTTGTATTTAGTTATGCACAACAGCAAAAAAATGATAGCATTGCCTTAAATCAAGTAGATCAATATTTGAAAAATAACAATAGTGCCAAGGCATTATATTTGGCATTAGAGCATTTAGAAGAAGCAACAAAGCATAATGACACGCTGTTGCTAATAAAATGGAATGATGAAATTGGTAAAATATTTAGGTATAATAATTTTGATAAATCGGCAAGATATTATAATGAAGCTAAAAAAATAGCAGAGAAATATAATGATTCTTTACAGTTGGCTAATGTATATTTTGATATCGGTTCGCTATATATGCTTAATTACTCTGATAAAACCTATAAAGCACAGGATATTAATGTGGCATTAGATAAAAAAGACACCGCATTAGTGTATTTTAAAAAAGTTTTAAAAAATTTTAAAAACATAAATGGAGTAGAAAAAATAATAGCGAAAGCCTATGCTAATCTTACAGGTTTATATAGTTACACAGGAGATCAACGTGCAGTAGTAAAATTAGCTAAAAAAGCCATTAGTTATTTTGAACGCAAACAAGACACCCTATCTATTATAGGGGTTAAAAGTAATTTAGGTATTAATCAATTATACCAAGGGCAGTATGATAAAGCCACTAAAAATTATTTGGAAGCATTAGAATATTTAAAGGATACAAGTAATTTAAAAATTTTAGATTTAAGATCCATTAATTTAGATAATTTGTCAAATGTATATAGTGCTCAAAAAAAGTATAAATTGTCTCGAGATTATTTGCAGAAAGCACAAAAATTACGCATTATTTATTTAGAAAAAATGCAAAAAAAAGAGCTTACAGAAATTGAATCTAAATATAATTTAGACGTTGCGATTGCAAAAGAAAAAGAGAAAACTATACAGGAAGTAGCTAAAAAAGATAAAGCAGAATCAAGACTATTGATTTTGATGTTACTAGGAATCTTAGGTTTATTTATCATATTGTTATTATATCGAAATTACCGGGTAAAAACAATAAAAAAAGAATTATTTCACCAACAAAATATACAAGAATTACAGCAAAATATACAAAATAAAATACTTGATGCAGGTTTTGATGGAAGTTTAAAAGAACGTCAAAAAATATCACAAATTTTACACGATAGTGTGAGTGCTTTGTTGTCATCGGCTAATTTGCATTTACAAGTAGTAAAAAGAAAATGTGGTAAAGGATTTGAAGAAATTACAAAAACCCAACAAATTTTAGATGAAGCATCAGTAAAAGTAAGAGATTTATCACATCAATTAGTCTCTGTAGTGTTATTGAAATTTGGTTTACAATATGCATTAGAGGATTTATGTGAAAAACTAAGTAATGATCATTTGAAATTTGAATTTAAAGATGCTGCACAACAAATTAAATTCAATCAAAACTTAGAAATGAAAGTGTTTAATATTATAGAAGAGTGTGTCAATAACATTTTAAAACACAGTCAGGCAACACAAGCTTTAATAAAAATTGAATTTATTAATGAGCATGTAGTAATTACGATTCAAGATAATGGAATAGGTATTAATATAAACCAAATAGTAGAAAAGGAAGGTATAGGGGTGTATCAAGTTGAGTCACGTATAAAAGCACTTAATGGTACTTTTAAAATAGTTTCAAAACCACAAAACGGTACACAAATAATATTGGGTTTACCTATACAATCGGTGTAGTTTTAAGCTTAAAGTGTAATAGGTTTCAAATAAATACAGTACACTAAAAAAGAGGGTTTCTATGAAAATAGAAACCCTCTTTTTTAGTGTTTATGAAGTTACTTTTTGTCAATCCATTTACGAGCATTAACAAAGGCTTCTAGCCACGGTGAAACTTCATCATTTCTATCCGCTGGGTAATTTGCCCAGTTCCATTGAAAAGTAGAACGCTCAATATGCGGCATGGTTACCAAATGACGCCCTGTTGTATCACATAACATAGCAGTATTAAAGTCCGATCCATTTGGATTATTAGGATAGCCTTCATAACCGTATTTAGCAACAATATTATACTTGTCTTCCGTTAGTGGTAAGTTGAATTTTCCTTCACCATGAGAAATCCAAACGCCTAACTCCGTACCTGCTAAACTGGATAGCATTACCGAATTGTTTTCCTGAATTTTAACCGATGTAAATGAACTTTCGTGTTTTTTAGAATCATTATGAATCATTTTACCATGAACTTCGTGTTCTGGGTTTATCAATTCTAACTCCATCCACAATTGGCATCCGTTGCAAATACCTACGGATAAAGTATCTTCTCTTTTAAAGAAGTTTTCTAAAGCCATTTTTGCTTTTTTATTGTACATAAAAGCACCGGCCCATCCTTTTGCAGAACCTAATACATCAGAGTTTGAAAACCCCCCAACAGCTCCAATAAACTGAATATCTTCCAGCGTTTCACGTCCAGAAATTAAATCGGTCATGTGTACATCTTTTACATTAAAACCTGCTAAATACATTGCATTAGCCATTTCACGTTCAGAGTTAGACCCTTTTTCTCTAATGATTGCGGCTTTAGGTCTGTTGGAAACAACATCAACAGTATCTGCTAATTTACCTGTAAAATTGTTAGGAAAAATATATTGTAACGGTTGTTTTTTGAAATTGTCAAAACGCTTTTTCGCTAATCCGTTTGCGGTTTGCTTATCGTCTAATAAATATGAAGTTTTGTACCAAGTATCTCTTAAACCGTTAACAGATAAATTAAATTTATCTGTTCCGTTTGTAATGTTTACAGTCGCTTTAGCAGTAACTTTACCAATATTGAAAAACTCAATATTTGCTGATTTTAATGTTTTTTCTACAGATGCATCTTTTGCTTGAAAAACAATTCCTGAATTTTCAGAGAATAGTAACTTGATACTATCGTTTTCATTAATTGATGATAAATTGAAGTCTGCACCCAAATTAACATCAGCAAAACACATTTCTAATAAAGTAGTAATCAATCCACCAGAAGCCACATCATGTCCTGCTATAATTTTACCGTCTTTAATTAAATTTTGTATGGTGTTAAAAGCTATTTTAAATTGTTTAGCATCTTTTATAGTAGGAGCGTTGTTTCCTATTTTATTCAATACTTGAGCAAAACTACTACCCCCTAATTTAAATTCATCTTGAGAAAAATTAATGTAGTAAATATCGCCTCCATCTTTTTGTAGTAAAGGTTCAATAATATTAGTAACATCATTACAGTGTCCTGCTGCGGTAATGACTACCGTACCAGGAGAAATTACTTCTTCATTTGGGTATTTTTGTTTCATGGATAGCGAATCCTTACCTGTAGGAATATTGATACCCAAGTCAATTGCAAATTCTGATACTGCTTGTACCGCTTCATATAAACGAGCATCTTCACCTTCATTTTTACAAGGCCACATCCAGTTAGCGGATAAGGAAACCGACTGTAAGTTATCTTGCATTGGTGCCCAAATAATATTGGTTAATGACTCGGCAATTGCATTTCTACTTCCTGCGGTTGGACTGATTAATCCTGAAATAGGGGAGTGACCAATTGTAGTGGCAATCCCTTCTTTTCCGTTATAATCCAATGCCATAACGCCAACATTATTTAAGGGTATTTGTAAAGGACCTACACATTGTTGTTTAGCTACTTTACCGCCAACACATCTATCTACTTTATTGGTTAGCCAATCTTTACAAGCAACCGCTTCCAACTGTAATACTTGATTTAAATAGTTGTTAAAATCAGATGAGTTATACTGTAACTCATTATATTTTCTATCAATAGTTTTATCCACCATAATAGTTTTTGGAGAACTTCCGAACATATCTTCCAAAGCTAAATCTATCGGTTTGTTTCCTTTAGTTTTGGATTCAAAAGTAAAGCGATGATCTCCAGTAACATCACCAACGGTATACATAGGGGAGCGTTCACGTTCAGTAATTTTTTGTAACGTATCTATGTGTTTTTCGGCAATTACAAGTCCCATACGCTCTTGAGATTCATTACCAATAATTTCTTTATCGGATAAGGTAGGGTCGCCAACAGGAAGTTTATCTAAATCAATTTTCCCTCCAGTATCTTCTACTAATTCAGATAAGCAGTTTAAGTGTCCACCTGCACCGTGATCATGAATGGAAACAATAAAGTTTTCTTCACTTTCTACCATACCTCTTACGGCATTGGCAGCACGTTTTTGCATTTCCGGATTACTACGTTGTACCGCATTTAGTTCAATACCAGAAGCAAATGCTCCAGTATCGGCACTGGAAACGGCAGCACCACCCATACCAATACGATAATTTTCACCTCCTAAAATTACAATTTTATCACCTTTTTTAGGAGTCTCTTTTAAGGCTTGTTCTTTTTTACCATAACCGATACCACCTGCTTGCATGATTACTTTGTCAAAGCCTAACTTACGGGCATCTTCTTCGTGCTCAAAAGTTAAGACAGAACCTGTAATTAAGGGTTGACCGAATTTATTGCCAAAATCAGAAGCACCGTTAGAGGCTTTAATTAAAATATCCATTGGTGTTTGGTACAACCATTTGCGCTCGTCCATTGCTTTTTCCCAAGGTCTGTTATCTTCTAAACGAGAATAAGAAGTCATGTATACGGCAGTTCCTGCTAAAGGTAAAGATCCTTTTCCTCCTGCTAAACGGTCTCTAATTTCTCCACCAGCACCTGTTGCGGCGCCATTAAAAGGCTCAACAGTTGTAGGGAAGTTATGCGTTTCTGCTTTTATGGAAATGACAGAATCAAATACAGTTTCTTGATAAAAATCGGGCTTGTCGGCAGTTTTGGGTGCAAATTGTGTTACCGTAGGGCCATCAATAAAAGCGACATTATCTTTGTATGCAGAAACTAATCCTCTTGCTGTTTGCTTTGAAGTTTCTTTAATTAACTTAAATAAAGAGGTTTTCTTTTCTTCGCCATCAATAATAAAAGTACCATTGAAAATTTTATGACGACAGTGTTCTGAGTTTACTTGTGAGAACCCGAATACTTCTGAGTCGGTTAATTTTCTGCCAATTTTTGCAGCTACACCTTCTAAGTACTCAACTTCTTCGTCGCTTAATGATAAACCTTCTTGTTTATTATAAGCTGTAATATCATCAATATTTAAAATAGGTTCTGGTTGAATGTTTATGGTAAATGATTCTTGATGTAGTCCTTTAAATTTTTCAGAAATCATCGGGTCAAAATCTGTGAAATCAGCTGCGACTGCTTCAAATTCTTCAATACGGATGATGTCAGAAACACCCATATTTTGTGTAACTTCTACAGCATTGGTACTCCAAGGTGTAATCATTGCAGCACGTGGACCAATATAAGTATTGCTTAAAGAGGTAGCTTCAATTTTGGGTTGATTACCAAATAACCATGTTAGTTTTGCAATGGTTTCGGTGCTTAATTCTTTTGTTGTTTGTACAGCAAATATTTTACTGTTTGTGTTCCCAAAGAAATGAATCATTTGAAGTGTGTTTTGTGTGTTGTTTTAATGCGGTAAAATTAAGGTTTTTTGTTCAATTAAAAGCACAAAAAAAGCGACTAAAAAAGTCGCTTTATAAACAAATGTGATCTTGTTTTAGTTGATAACTAATTTTTTAACGATTGTATTGTTATCGGTTTGTATTTTTAATAGATAAATTCCAGAAGCAAGTTTGTTTAAGTTTTCTAGTGTAATTGTACCTTGATTGTGGGTAATTTTTTTAGAAAGCACTAACTTACCAGTAATGGAATATAAGTTTAATTTTGAAACTTTAATGTCACCTTTATTAATATACACTACATCAGCATAAGTAGGGTTTGGATGAATATTAAATTCATTTGCGGTGTAATCTTCAACGCCTAGAGTATTCTTCCAGATTTCATATACATATTCTGGGTGATCAATAAATGGGTTTCTGTTGTTTTGTTCGGCAAAAATAGCATTGTTTCTATCTATTTCACGTTGAGAAACAGGGTCTTGTAAATGCCATTGGTATAAAATATTAAAAAATGTTTGTGTGAAAACTTTATCAGAAGTACCATCAAACATATCATAAGGCCATCCTGCTACTTGATCTTCATAACGTACTGCAAAATACAGGTTGACACGAGCAATATCTCCTTTAAATTCGTCAATTGGTTCAAAAACATCACCTGTATATCCTGCAGAGTATCCTGAATTTAAATTATTTCCTCTTTTAGATCCGTTTGTGCTAGTCCAATTAGCAACATCTACAACACCATACGGTAAATTTCCTCGTTGTGCGTTTACTTTTTTATCAGACGGAATTACAAAGTGAGCATCATTTTTCATGGGACTTGCACTACTAAAAACGGATTGAGGGATAGTATGTTCTCTGTTATAAAAGTCGCCTTCTACAGTACCGCCTGTCCCGTTGTCTTTGTCTGTAATATGAGTATACTCATAAGCATCTACTCCTCCTGGTTTTTCAGAATACATATCTAATACAGTACCATTATTTTCATAATAATTATCAGAATCAGATGATTGGTAAGTGGTGTATAAATAGCTATAGCCTTTATCTATGGATTGATATTCGGTAGCAAGACCATCATTATTGTTGTCAATAATTTTTTTTAATTGTGTTTTTAATGCAAACTCGGTACCTGTTGCAGAGTCATAATAACCTGTAGGGATTTGAGCAAAAGCTCCTAAAGTAGTTAGTGTTAAAGCTAATAGAGTAATTTTTTTAATCATAATAAAGTAATTTTAAAAGGAGTAAAAACCACTAAACTCCTTTGTGATTATTGGGTTGTTTATTTTTTTTCTAGTAATGCCATGTAAAAACCGTCATAACCAGATTCCGAAGATAATACTTTTTTATCAGAAATGAATTTATTATGATTAAAAAAGTTGCCTTATATAAAATAATAATAGATTACATTTATTGTTTAATTATCTTTTTTGTTATAGAGCCTTTATTATTCGCAAGTTTAATTAAATAAATACCACTTTGTAGATTTGTAAGATTAATTTGATTATTGTTTTTTGTTATTCTAGTTGTTAGTATTGTTTTGCCTAAAAGGTTATATATAGTTGCGTTTAAATCTTCTGAAGTATTTGCAAATAAGTAGTTTCCTATTATTGGATTAGGGTATATGTTAATATTTGAAAAATTAAAACTGTTTACAGTAAGTGGAGCAGAATAGCAAGTCCATGATAAATCATCAAATTTAACTCTATCTGAGGTTGCTCCTGTACCACCTAACTTAAATTCTACAACAATATTTCCTAATTCATTAATATTTGAAATTGTTGTTGTCTGTACCGTAGCGTCATATGGTATTGTTCCTTTACTAATACCGTTAATAAATAATTCATACTCACCTGCTCCTCCAGAAAAGGTTCTTTGTGTAGAAATGGTTAAATCCCCAATTCCTCCAGATATAGGTGGAGAGGTTAAGATTCCATTTCGCATTGTAATTGATCTTATTGTAAGGGTTTGGTCAGTTCTTGCATTGGTTGCGGTCCAACCATTTGTGATGCCATCAATACCAGTCCAAGTTCTTGTTGAATATGAAGCAGAGTTGGAAGGTATGTTTTCAAAATCTTCGTTAGCACAACTACTACCACCACTTCCAGTAAGTGTTGTTGCACAAGATTGATTACTGAAATTTACAGAAGTATTTCCTGCTGCATCTTTAGCTTTTATGGTATAACAATAGTTTGTAGTATTTGCTAACCCTGTAGCTGTAAAAGTATTTGTAGTGCTGTTGTATGTTAATACGTTATCTTGATAAATATCATAAGAAGATACTCCAACATTATCTGTTGCAATGTCCCATGTTAAATCAATGGTTGTTGCGCTTGGGTTAGATGCAAGTAAATTTATTACGTCTGAAGGGTTCGTATTGTCAGGTGTAGGGTTCCAAATAGCATTTACCCATTCTGGATGATCAATAAAAGGGTTTCTGTTATTTTGATATGTAAAACATGCATTGTTTCTTGATACTTCTCTTGGACTAACAGGATCTGTATTATGCCAGCTAAGTAATAAATTAATATACCATGTTTCATAGACTTGATCACTAGTGCCATTTAAAGGGTTTTCAGCAACTGCATTTGGGTCGTCCCAACCATTAAATCCTGCAGACGTAGGTACTTCGTCTTCATAGCGAGTTGCAAAATATAAGAGCATTCTTGCAATATCACCTTTGTATTCATCTATAGGTTCAAATGCAATACCCGTATAGTCAGGTGAAGATGTATTAGCACCAACTTTTGATCCATTTTGTGAAGTCCAAGTAGGGCTTGTTACAATACCAAAAGGATAGTTACTTCTTCTGTTATTTACATAACCATCAGTTGGGGTTACAAAATGTATATCTGCAACCATTGGTGATTTTGAATTAAAGTATCCTTGCGGAAATAAGTGTTCTCTATTGTAGCACTGTCCTTCTCCAGAATAAGAACCACAAGTGTTTGTGTTGTGGTTGAAATTATAAGGGTCACTCATTGCGGTAGAAGCACTTTCAGAATACATATCTAATACTGTATTATCATTTTCATAGCCTCCAGCTGTAAAATTATCAATATCTGTTGTTTGATAACCATTATATAAGGAACTATATCCATTATCTGTAGATAAGTATTCTGGTGATAGACCGTCTGAAGTATTATTAATTATTTTTTTTAATTGAGTTTTTAAAATAAAACCAACTCCTGTAGCAGAATTATAGTATCCTGTAGGTATTTGAGCGTTTACATATAAAACGGTTAGCATTGCTGCTAATAAAGTAATTTTTTTAATCATAATAAAGTAATTTTAAAAGGAGTAAAAACCACTAAACTCCTTTGTAATTATTGGGTGTTATTTCTTTTTTTCAAGTAATGCCATGTAAAAACCGTCATAACCTGATTCCGAAGATAATACTTTTTTATCAGAAATTAATTTAAAATCGGTATTCGTTTTTAAAAAGGCTTGTACTTGGTCTTGATTTTCAGATGGTAAAACAGAGCAAGTAGCATATACTAATTTACCACCATCTTTTACCATTTTAGAGTATCGGGTTAAAATATCCTGTTGTACAGCTCTAATATTATCAATAAATTCGGGTTGTAATTTCCATTTACTATCTGGATTCCTACGGATAACACCAATACCACTACAAGGGGCATCAATTAAAACTCTATCGGCTTTACCGTGTAATTTTTTAATGGGTTTTGTGGAGTCTATTGTGCGTAATGTAATGTTGTGCACACCATCTCTTTTAGCTCTAATTTTCAATTTTTTCAATTTACTCTCGTAAATATCCATTGCAATAATTTGTCCTTTATTTTCCATCAAAGCAGCTAAATGTAAAGTTTTACCACCAGCGCCAGCACAAGTGTCAATTACTTTCATACCTGGTTTTACGTCTAAATAGGCCGCTACTAATTGAGAAGAAGCATCTTGAACTTCAAACCAACCTTTATGGAAAGAGTCTGTTCTAAAAACATTAGCGCGTTCTACTAATTTTATGGCATCTGGATGATCAGGTAACATAACGGTTTCAATACCGTCTTCAACTAATGCAGCTTGTAGCTCTTCTTTAGTTGTTTTTAAGCTGTTTACTCTTAAAATAACTTCTGCTTGTTTATTTAAAGCGGTAATTTCTTTGCTCCATTTTTTCTCTCCCAATTCTGCTACGCCCATTTCGTCTAACCAATCTGGGATAGATTCTTTTATTTTTCTAATTTTAGAAAGTTCATCAAAACGTCCTTTTATTCTACGTGATGGGGTAGGCTCTATTTGGTTCCAGTCCGGTAACGGGATGCCTCTTAATACACACCAAACGGAGAATAATCGCCATAAATTAGGGCGAGTAAACGGTTCTTTAACTTCTGCAATTTCAGCATATAGGCGTTTCCAACGGACAATATCATAAATGGTTTCGGCAACAAATTTACGGTCACGTGCGCCCCATCTGCTATCTCTTTTTAGAGCTTTTTGCACTGCTTTATCGGCATAAACCCCTTCGTTAAATACATCTCTAATACTGTCAATAACAGCGTATGTTAAGTTTCTGTGTAATCTCATTCTATAAATTTAAATATTGAAACATTGAAGAATTCAATATTTCAGCCTGCAAAGTTACGGTAATTGCAATTAAAATACGACTATTTTTTTATTTAGATGATTAGCGCTATCTTTCTTAAAATTTTTTAAGATGAAATATGTAGTATTATTAATGATAACGATGCTTTTTTCTTGCAAAAAAGAGTCTCAAAAAGCTGTTTTTAAGCAATTCAATCATGTTGAAATTAAAACTGTTTTTAAAGATTCTTTAGTTAGTATTAGAGCGATGGAAATCATGAAAAATAAAGATTTTGTATTTGCAACTTCTAATGGAAAAGTTGGATTGGGTATTGAGAAATTGGGGAAAATATGGATAAATTATGTAAGCACACATAAGCAAGATACGATTGTACCCAATTTTAGGTCGGTTGCATTTAATGGGAAGTCAGTTTTTGCATTGAGTATTGCCTCACCAGCATTATTGTATAAAGATGGTGATTTGGTGTATCAAGAAAAGAATGTTAAAGTATTTTATGACAGCATGCAGTTTTGGAATGAGGTGGAAGGGATTGCAATTGGTGATCCAACGGATGATTGTTTGAGCATTATTATTACGAGAGATGCAGGTGAAAATTGGCAAAAAATATCTTGTGAGAATTTACCAAAAATAAAGAATGGTGAAGCGGCTTTTGCAGCAAGTAACACCAATATTACAATTGTAGAAGATAATGTATGGGTTGCAACAGGAGGGAAGCATAGTAGAATTTTATTTTCTGCGGATAAAGGCAATACTTGGGAATTTTATAATACGCCGATTGTTCAAGGGGTAGAAACTACGGGAATGTATTCATTAGATTTTTATGATGCCTTAAATGGTTTTGCTATTGGAGGGGATTATACCAAACCCAATGATAGTACCGCTAATAAAATAAAAACTGTGGATGGTGGTAAAACGTGGCAAATAGTTGGTAAAAATAAATCTCCTGGATACAGGAGTTGTGTACAATATGTACCCAATAGTAATGCAAAAAGTTTAGTAGCCGTTGGTTTTAAAGGAATTGATGCTACTAATGATGGAGGTGATAACTGGAAACATTTAAGTGATGAATCTTTTTATACCATCCGTTTTGTAAATGATAGTATTGCTTATGCAGCTGGAAACGGACGAATTGTAAAATTACAATTTAACTAAAAGAAGTTCATTTTATTAAATAAACTTCTTTTAATTTTAATAAACTTAAGAGCTAAAAAAACTATTTATTTTCTTTTTCACTGAGTTTTTCCTTTCATTTTGCGTAATAATTTACGATTAAAATCGTGCTCTGCTTTTTGCAACTGAATGGTTTTTTTTGCAGATAATAGCACTGTTATTTTTTTAAGCATCACCTTTTTTTCTTGGAGTACTTGTTGTTCTAGTGCAATATTTTTGGCAACTATTTTTTTAGCTTCCAATTCAGTAAGTTGATCAAAATTTCTTAAAGCAGTTTTACGCAACAGTTTAACTTTTTTGCGCAATACAATGCGTTTTTTTTCCAACTCGTTATAAATAGGCCAAAACTTTTCAGCTTCTTGTTGAGATAAATTTAAAGCATTGGTAATATATGCTGTTTTTAGAGCTTTAATTTTCTGATACTTTGGAGGGATGGGAGGCGCTGGAGGCGTCATTACCACTTCAGGCGCTGGTGGAGGTGTTGGTGGTTGCTCTTGTGCGTAATTAGTAGTGGCACATGCTAAAAATACGATTGTAAAAAATATTTTTTTCATAATTAATAATTTTAAAGGTTGTTGTAATCAATTGTAATGCTATCTTCTTCTGATAGGTATTCTAGTAATAAATCTTGATCTATTGGTATTTCTGATAGCGCTTCTAAATTTGCAACATCAATTTCTGATAATTCTATAATTTCATAAGTGTTGGTAAAGTTGTCATCCGTATACTCTATAAATGAAGCATAATTCACATCATCAAAACTCACGTTATTATTTTTTGGAAATAAAATAAAAATTCCTAATATTAAAGCTGCAGCAATACTGGTAATTGATATGATGTTTTTGCGAGTAAAAAGAGAATAAATAGGGTTGGTATTAAGGTTGTCAGCTATTATTTTATCGTTAATAATTGAAAAATAATCTTGCGGAACAGTATAACCTATTTTTGTGTTTAAATTTAATTGCTCAAATAAATTGTTTTCAAATTTAGAAAAATAATCATTTGGAATTTTAAAACCTGTTTGGATATGTTTATTATTGTTTAGCATCTATATCTATGACTTTTGAAAAATAAAAAGGTTTAATTGGGGTACAATAATTTAATGGAGTTAATTGTTTTTTAAGAAAGCTTCAATTTTTTTAGTAGCAATATGATACGAAGCTTTTAATGCTCCTACGGAGGTTTCTAAAATATCCGACATGTCTTTGTATTTGTGATTATCAAAATACTTCATGTTAAAAACCAATTGTTGTTTTTGAGGTAGTGTAGCTATTGCTTTTTGTAATTTAAGTTGAGCAGCATCGCCATCAAAATAAACATCACTATTAATGTTTTCTAATATTTGTTGTTGTACTTCTTCGGTAACGGAATTGCATTTTTTTGCACGTTGCTTGATAAAGGTTAAGGCTTCATTAGTTGCTATTCGATACATCCAAGAATATAATTTACTATCGCCTTTAAATTTATGGATGTTTTTAAAAATTTTTAAAAAGGTATTTTGTAGTACATCATTAGCATCATCATGGTTGATGGTAATTTTACGAATATGCCAATACAGTTGTTGACTATAGGTCTGTACCAAAGCTTTAAATGCAGTGTTTAAAGTTTGCGGATTTTGTAATGCAGATAAAAGTTCTTGTTCTGTCATATAGGAGTATGACTATAAAGATACAAAAAGGTTTAAACCGTGAGACGATAGCTTATTTAAAAAATAGTGAATAGTTGAAAACGAAAAGAGATAATGGAGGAAAGAAATAAAATAATTGGAAATATGTGATAATGTCAAAATAGGATTAAGTTATAAATAACTCAATCCTAAATTTTTAAACTTACACAAATTTTGTAACAGTGTCAACTAAAAAAAAAGTTGTAGTGCGCTAACATTACAACTTTAGGTACTTTAATTTTTTACAACTTTAAGCAATAGATTGCATTTCAACCAATCGTTTATACATACCATCTTTTACAATAAGTTCTTGATGATTTCCTTGTTCTACAATTTCACCTTTTTTCATCACTACAATTAAATCGGCTTTTTGAATGGTTGATAATCGGTGGGCAATTACGATAGAAGTTCTGTTTTTCATCATGTTTTCTAGCGCTACTTGAACCATTTTTTCTGATTCGGTATCTAAAGCAGAAGTAGCTTCATCCAATACCATAATAGGAGGGTTTTTTAATACCGCTCTTGCTATGGATAAGCGTTGTTTTTGGCCACCAGATAGCTTCCCGCCAGCATCACCAATATTGGTATTGATTCCGTCAGGTAATTCTTTTACAAACTCCCAAGCGTTGGCAACTTTTAAAGCGTCTATAATTTCTTTATCCGTAGCATTTTCAGGGCCAATTTGAATGTTATATTTAATAGTGTCATTGAAGAGAATAGAATCTTGCGTTACCAATCCCATTAAAGCACGCAATGATTTTTTGGTCACGTCTTTAATATTATTGCCATCCACATAAATATCTCCTTTATTAACATCATAAAAACGGGTTAATAAATTGGCTATGGTTGATTTTCCGCTACCTGATTGCCCAACTAAAGCAATTGTTTTTCCTTTGGGGACGGTTAAGGAGAAATCTTTTAAAACATAGGCATCTTCATATTTAAAGGAGATGTTTTTGATTTCAATATTTTTTTCAAAACCTGTAATTTCTTTCGCATTTGGTAAATCTGGAATATTGCTGTCTTGATCCATAATTTCAAAGACACGCTCTGCTGCTGCCATACCATTTTTAACTTTATAAGATGCTTTACTGATGGCTTTTGCAGGGGTAAGAATGTTGTATGCTAGTCCCATATAGGCTAAAAATTGTGGACCTTCAATAGTTTTTTCAACCAATACTAAACTACCGCCATACCATAATAATATAGCAATAGTAATAATACCTAAAGTTTCACTAACAGGTCCTGCTAAATTATTTTTGTTTCCTATCTTATTGGATAAATTTAAAAGACGGTTTACCGAACTACTGAATTTTGATAAAAAATTAGGTTCAGCATTGTAACTTTTTATTACTTTTAACCCTGATAATGTTTCTTCAACAATAGAAATTAAATGTCCATTTTCTTGTTGTGCTTGTAAAGATCTAGCTTTTAAACTTTTTCCAATTAGAGAAATAATAAATCCTGCAATGGGTAAAAAAAGGAAGACAAAAATAGTTAGCTTCCAGCTCATAACAAACATAAAATATATGGAAAAAATAATGGTTAGTGGTTCTCTTACAATGAGTTCTAATATGATAAAAAAGGAGTTTTGCATTTCACCTATATCACCCAGCATACGAGACATTACATCTCCTTTTCTTTTTTGAGAATAGAAAGAAACAGGTAAATTGATTATTTTTTGATACAGCTCTTGTCTTAATTCTGTTAATACCCCATTTTTCAAATACATCATGTTTTGTGCCGCTAAATACCCAAATAAGTTTTTTAAAAGGAAGGTGAAAATTACAAGGGCGACTACAATTAACAACGCCATTTGTGGTTTTCCTTGGTCTAAGAAACTAGAAAGATTATAATTTAAAAAGTCTTTACCATAACTAACTAAATTAAATATTTCTCCATCCCAAATCGGAATTTTATCTACAACTTTTGTTTTATCAAACAATACCGTCATCATGGGAATTAATGAGATGAAGGATAGTGTCCCGAAAAAAGCATTCAAAATGTTAAAAATAACATTTAACACAACATTTTTTTTGTAGTTTTTGATAAACGGTAATAATTTATTTATTATTTTTTTCATAGTAATGCTCACAGAAGTGAGTAACTTTTAATCTGTTTATAATAAACCCGTATAAACGCAAGTTTTTTTAATCAGTAGGGTAAATTGGCTATGTGTTTTTTTTCTTAGTTTTTTTGTAAGTGTTTATTTTACATTCAACTGTTTTACAATAGTCGCTAATTTAGTGTCTAATTTAGTGTTAATGGTATCAAAATCTTCTAAACTTTTTAATTCTTCATTAACACTAATGTAAAATTTAATTTTAGGCTCTGTGCCACTAGGTCTACATGCTACTTGAGTACCATCTTCGGTATAATAAATTAACACGTTAGATTTAGGTACATCGATTGTGCTTTCGGTATTATTTTGCAAGTTTTTGGATATTGAACTTTGGTAATCTTCTATTAAAACAACAGGAGAGCCATTAATATCAGTTAATGGGGTTTCTCTAAAATCAATCATCATTTGGTTGATTTCGGCTGCTCCAGAAATTCCTTTTTTCACTAAAGAAACTAATTTTTCTTTGTAAAATCCATGGGTAATATAGAGTTGTTGCAATTCTTGATAAAAAGAACTTCCGTTTGCTTTTGCTTGACTTGCAATTTCACAAGCTAAAAGTGCGGCAGTAACGGCATCTTTATCTCGCACAAAATCGCCAACCATAAAACCGAAACTTTCTTCGCCACCACCAATAAAGTGTTGGTTAGGAAAATCTTTTATCATTTTGGCAATCCACTTAAAACCTGTTAATCCTACTTTACACTCTATATTATAATGTGCTGCTAAATCAAGCATCATAGGTGTGGAAACAATAGTAGATCCAATAAAATCAGACGTTTGTAATTTACCTGATTTTTGATGTTGATTAATTAAAAAATTAGTCATTACTAACATGGTTTGATTACCGTTAAGCAATACTAATTTCCCATTATTATCACGTACAGCAACGCCAATTCTGTCGGAATCAGGGTCGGTACCCATAACAATATCCGCATCAATTTTATCTGCAAGTTCCATTGCCATTTTTAAGGCTTCAGGTTCTTCTGGGTTTGGTGATTTTACGGTTGGGAAATTTCCGTTTGGTATTCTTTGTTCTTCAACAAGATGTACCTGATTGTACCCAGCACGTTTTAAGGTTTCGGGTAAAATGGTAATGGAAGTTCCGTGTAATGAGGTAAATACAATTTTTAAATTATCATGATTGGTAGTATTTGTAAAACTTCCATTTTGTATAGACGCTTTTATAAACGCTTCATCTATATTTTTATCAATATATTCAATAAGATTTTCTTGTGCTTCAAATTTAATAGTAGCGTAATCTACAGCATTAATAGCGTTAATGATATTCTCATCATGAGGCGGTACAATTTGCCCACCATCATTCCAATATACTTTATAACCATTATATTCTGGTGGATTGTGAGAAGCGGTTAAAACAATGCCACAGTCGCAACCCAAGTGTTTTACAGCAAAGGATAGCTCAGGGGTAGGGCGCATATTATTAAATAAATACACTTTGATGTTATTAGCACTAAATACATCTGCTACTACTTTTGCTAGGGTATCACTATTGTGACGACAATCATAAGCAATGGCTACTTTTAAAGTTTTATTCGGGTTCTCTTGTTTTAAATAGTTGGCTAAACCTTGTGTGTTTTTACCCAATGTATATTTGTTAATACGGTTGGTACCTATACCCATAACACCACGCATACCACCCGTTCCGAAAGCTAAATTTTTATAAAAACTTTCTTTTAATTCATCAGGGTCATTGGCAATTAATTCTTTAATTTCTTGTTGAGTAGTAGCATCAAATGCAGGGGTAAGCCATTTGTTTGCTGCGTCAAGAATTTCTGGGGCAATATAAATCATAGTACTATATTATAAATTTGAATGTGCAAAATTACGAAAAATGTAATTAATGTTTTTAGTGTAAAATAAAATGATGTTCAAAAGAGGTATCATTTGGGGGTTTTAAATTTCGGTTTCTACTTTGTAGCGTTCTTGGTTTTTACTGTTGCGGAGTACTAATTCTCCTAAAAAACCTGCAATAAATAGTTGCGAACCAATAATCATGCTAACTAAAGCGATGTAAAACTGTGGGCGTTGTGTAATGAGTCTGCCTGTAGGGTTGATAATTATTTTATCGATACCTAGGTAGAAAGCAAAAAGGAATCCAATAAAAAAGAGTAAACTTCCTAATGCGCCAAATAAGTGCATGGGGCGTTTCCCGAATTTAGATAAGAAAGAAATGGTAAGCAAGTCTAAAAATCCGTTTATAAAGCGATCCATACCAAATTTTGTTGTTCCGTATTTACGTGCTTGATGTTGCACTATTTTTTCATCTATTTTTTTAAACCCTGCATTTTTTGCTAAAACAGGTATATAACGGTGCATTTCGCCATAAACATCTACATTTTTTACCACTTCATTTTTGTAGGCTTTTAGTCCACAATTGAAATCGTGTAATTTTAAACCAGATGTTTTACGGGCGCACCAATTGAATAGTTTGGATGGGATGTTTTTTCCGATAACCGAATCGTATCGTTTCTTTTTCCAACCCGAAATTAAATCGAAATGTTGATTAGCAATTAAGTCATACAATTCCGGAATTTCATCAGGGTTGTCTTGTAAATCAGCATCCATAGTAATCACAACATCACCTTTAGCTTTTTTAAAACCAATATTTAGGGCTTGTGATTTTCCGTAATTTTTTAAAAACTTGATGCCTTTTACATTATTGTCTTCTTGTTGAAGTTTGGTGATAACATTCCAAGAATCATCCGTAGAGCCATCATCAATAAACCATATTTCATAAGAAAAACCATTGGATTGCATAACTTTTGCAATCCAATGGTGTAATTCGGTTAATGATTCGGCTTCGTTTAAAAGCGGAATAATTACGGATATATTCATAAATTATTTTTTATAAAGAATCGATAGAACTGTCATCTTTCTTTAAGATTAATCCGCTAAAAAGAGCAAAGATAAACCCGAAAAATAAATTTCCAACTAAAGAAGAGGCAAAGGTAATCCATGGTGATGAGAATTTATCTCCCATGTCTTGCATCATTTGGATGGTTTCTTCTGGCATATCAGGGTTTGTTTCTAACATTTTCTCTAATTGTAAAGCTTGTATTCTGCTTAAATATTCAGGGTCTATATAATATAAAAAGATCACTTGGTATATTGATGCCAATACGCCAGCTACTAATGCGATAGCAATACCAACTTTCAAAGCTTGCCCTAAGGATATAAAACCACCATTTACTTGGTCTCTATTTTTTTTGATACCCATGTAAATAAAGTATATCATGGCAAAAACGCCTAATACGCCACCTATCCAGCCATGAGAGACATCAAATCCAGAAACATAATTGATTACAGATATTCCAATAGTAGTAAGTCCTAGTGCAATACCATTGTTTAGCATGATGCTTTTTGTATTTGTGTTGTTTTCCATAATTTTTATATAAGTTAATTAATACACAAAGATAGTAAAACGTAACTAAAAGCAAGTATAAAAATATTTTTAAAATAAGTTTTTGTAATCAAATAGAAAGTAATATATTTGCATTTCTAAAAATAAGGCAATTATGAAATTTGTTTTATAATAGTGCGTTAAGCATTGCAGTTACCAGGTTTTATTTTTAGAAACGTTATTGAAAATTAAATATTAAAAAATATTTTCTCGATAAAAAAGAGGTCGAGAGCAAAAAAAGTAGTTATGAGAAAAGGTATACACCCAGAAAATTACAGAATGGTAGCATTTAAAGACATGTCAAATGACGATGTGTTTTTAACAAAATCTACAGTAGATTCAAAAGAAACATTAGAGGTTGATGGTGTTGAATATCCGTTATTTAAAATGGAGATTTCAAGAACGTCACACCCATTTTACACTGGTAAATCTAAATTAGTAGATACTGCTGGTCGTATTGATAAATTCAAAACTAAATACGCGAAATTCAAAAAATAATTTCAAGTATCACGTTATTTCAAAACCCTCTGAGCAATCAGAGGGTTTTTTGTTTATAAGTTTACATCGATAATTTTAGCATCAAAAAAAATACTTTTATCTTTGAATACTTTTATCTTCAATTTGATGAGCAATAAATTTGAATACTAAAAAAATGAATTACATATTATTTGACGGAAACGTACGCAATCAATTATTACCGTTTACTTATACCAGACCTGTAGCCGATATACGTATAGGAATTTTAACCATACGTGAAAAATGGGAAAAACACCTAGGGTTTACTACATCTACCGTAACGGAAGAATATTTATCAGATAAGTTTCCGATGGTAGAAATGGAAGAAAACATCATGATTAATGCATCTTATTTACCTACTGAAAATTTAGTGATGCAAATTAAAAAATTAACTCAAAAAGAAGCCATTTTTGATGATGATGAAATGGTAGCATTTTATACTACGGATAATCAAGAAGAAGTAAATTTTGCCGATTATAAAGTAATTGAGCTAACAGAAAAAGTAATGCGTATTGAAAATACGTGGGATATTTTTGCTAAAAATGGTGCGGCTATTCAAGCTGATTTTGAATTGTTAACCAGAGAAGAAGAGTCTCAGCCCATACCTGAAGGCGTGCAATGTATAAACCCTGATCAAATTTTTATAGAAGAAGGAGCAACCGTTTTGTTTTCAAGTTTAAATGCTACTGATGGTCCTATTTATATTGGTAAAAATGCAGAAGTAATGGAAGGATGTCACGTACGTGGACCCTTTGCCTTATGTGAACATGCTACCTTAAAAATGGGTGCTAAAATTTATGGAGGTACTACTATTGGTCCACATAGTAAAGTAGGAGGAGAAGTTAATAATTCGGTTATTTTTGGTTTTTCAAACAAAGGACATGATGGGTTTTTGGGAAATTCCGTTTTAGGAGAATGGTGTAATATTGGAGCTGATAGTAATAACTCAAATTTGAAGAATAATTATGCCGAAGTGCGCTTGTGGAGTTATGAAGCACAGGGTTTTACTAAAACAGGGTTGCAGTTTTGTGGTTTAATGCTGGGAGATCATTCTAAATGCGGAATCAATACCATGTTTAATACCGGTACAGTTGTTGGGGTAAGTGCTAATATTTTTGGAGGCGGTTTTCCTCGTAATTTTATACCTAGTTTTAGTTGGGGAGGTAGTGCAGGTTTTACCACCTATTTAACTAAAAAAGCTTTTGAGGTTTCTGAAATTGTAATGCAACGTAGGGGGATTGAATTTACAGAAATGGACAAAGCTATTTTAACCCATATTTTTGAAGAAACCGAGCAGTTTAGACGAAAATAAATTCAATTACTTCTGTATTTCATCAAAAACACCCTTTAAATATTAGCCAATATGCAATTAACCTATTCTTTTATCATTCCGGTGTATAACCGACCAGATGAGGTAGATGAGCTTTTGGCTAGTTTAACAAAGCAAACTTATTTGAAACCTTTTGAAATTGTAATTATTGAAGATGGATCAGCAGTTTCATCTGAAAAAATAGTAGAAAAATATATAAAGCGCTTACAAATTAGTTATTTTAAAAAACCGAATACAGGACCAGGAGATTCTCGTAATTACGGAATGCAAAAAGCAAAGGGAAACTACTTTTTAATATTAGATTCGGATTGTATTTTACCACCACAATATTTAGATATAGTAGCAAAAGCATTACAAGAAAAACCAGTTGCTTGTTTTGGAGGTCCAGATGCAGCGCATGATAGTTTTTCTAATTTGCAAAAAGCTATTAACTATGTGATGACTTCTTTTTTTACCACAGGAGGAATACGGGGTAGTAAAAATAGTGTCAATAAGTTTCAACCTCGTAGTTTTAATATGGGGTTATCCAAAAAAGCATTTGAAGCAACAAATGGTTTTGGTAACATACATCCTGGTGAAGATCCTGATTTAACCATACGATTGTGGAAAAAAGGATTTGAAACACAACTTATAGCCCCTGCATTTGTATATCATAAACGCCGCATTTCTTGGAGAAAATTTTATCAGCAAGTACAAAAATTTGGGAAATGTCGTCCCATACTAAACAGTTGGCATCCTGAA
Source organism: Bacteroidota bacterium (assembly GCA_024280635.1). GTDB lineage: Bacteria > Bacteroidota > Bacteroidia > Flavobacteriales > Flavobacteriaceae. The sequence goes on from JAJRPS010000065.1 coordinate 63,742, forward strand.
ACGGCAAAAATAACCTATTGGTTTCCAACAGTATTTGTTGTGGGAGTATTATTTTCAGTAGTAGCATTATTATTGGGATATTCAATATTTATAAAGTTACTAGGATTGTATTTAACAATTTTAGGCATAGATGCGACCATAAAAAACAAGAGTATTGTAATTGGCTTGCTGTCAATATTAGCAACGTTTATTCAGTTTTTGGGTTATGGTATCGGTTTTGCAATTTCCACCTTTAAAATTGTAGTATTGCATAAGCAACCAGAAATGGCATTTCCGGAGTTGTTTTTCAAAAAAAGAACATAATTATAAGGCTAGGAGGTGTTATTTTTATGTTTATTGGTTTTTGATAAAGAATAATAAATTAAGCTAATTGATCTTCAACCTCGTGATTAAATCATTTTAAAACCGTATTTTTATCACATGAATAATAAAAAAATACTTTCTTTTTTTCAGCAAAAAACCTTTCGATTTTTTATGCTGGCACTTTTTGTATCGTTATTGATGTGGTTTATGATTAATTTATCAAAAGAATATACAAAAACAGTTCCTGTTAAGATTACTTTTAAGAAGATAGCGCCTGGGTATTTAATAAATTGTAAAGATACTATTGTAATAACAAAAATACAAGGTACAGGGTTTTCATTATGGAGCAATAGTTTGAAAAAAAAACAGTATGCTATTAATGTCAAGGATAATAAAAAGACTTGGAACTGGCAACAAAATCAATATGCGTTTCAGCAATTATTTCCGAAAAACATAAAGGTATTGAATGTGATACCGGCAACAATATCTTTTACGCCATTTAAATTATTGAATAAAAAGGTGAAAGTACAGTATCAAATTAAACTGCAACCTCAGTTAGGGTACGGTGTTACGGAATATAAATTACAGCCAGATTCAGTTACAGTTTATGGCTATGAAACCGTAATAAAAGATATTAAAACCATTAAAACCGATAGTCTTTTATTAAATAATGTAGTCGCTAATGTTTCTGGAAAAGTGCGATTGCAAATTCCAGAAAAAGTATTGCAAGTTTCAGAAAAAGAGATAAGCTATCAGTATACAATAGAGCGTTATACTCAAGGAAAATTTTTAGTACCCATACAACTCGTAAATGTGCCAGAAAATAGTAATGTTACTATTTTTCCTAAACAAGTGCGAGTGCAATTTGAATCACCATTGTCATTATTTGAAAATTATCAATCGGAGCATTTTATGTTAACAGTAGATTGTAGTAATCTGGAAAACAAAACCACATTGCCCATTGTTTTAAAAGAAATTCCTGACGGCATGAAAAATGTACGAGTATTAAAAAAATCAGTAACTTTTTTAGTGTTAAAAAAATGATAGTAGGATTAACAGGGGGTATAGGGAGTGGTAAAACAACCGTAGCTAAATTGTTTTATAAATTGGGTGTGCCTATTTATGTTTCGGATTTAGAAGCCAAACAATTGATGGCAACCAATAAAAAATTAATAATAGCCATACAAAAATTGTTAGGAGAAGATGCTTATATAGACGGAGCGTTAAATAGGTCGTATATTTCAAGTTTAGTATTTCAGAATAAAGACTTATTATCAAAATTGAATGCAATTGTACATCCTGCAGTAGCAAAAGATTTTTTACGATGGTATGCCAATCAGAAATATCCGTATGTCATAAAAGAATCCGCAATTTTATTTGAAACAGGAGGAAATAAACATTGTGATTTAGTCATTACCGTTACTGCATCTTTGCAAGAACGTGTTAATAGAGTCGTATTGCGTGATGGTGTTGCGGAAAAGCAAGTGAAAAATCGTATAGCCAACCAGTTGTCTGATAAAGAAAAAATAAAACAATCTGACTTTGTAATTCACAACATCAACCTATCAACAACAAGTACGGAGGTGTCTTTGTTGCATCATAAAATTTTAAAGCGCATAAAAAAATAAAATAGTTTTCTTAAAAAATGTTTTATACCAATTTAATATCAAAACAATTTATATCGAGTGTTTTGATGTTAAACTGGTATTACAGGTGAATAGGAGTAATACTGCATGACTACTCATTTTAGTTTATTAATTTGTTAAGTTTTGGTTAAAGGGATTGCTAGTCGGCCAAAAAAGGAATAATTTTACATATGGATATTAATGTATCAGATTTAAATTAAGATAAGAACCTTTAATAAATTACCCATTTTTATGGGCAATGTATATGAAAAAAAAGATGTTTGTAGCATTAGTTGCCCTGATGAGTTTATCACTCATTGGTATTATTTTTGTGCAGAGTTATTGGATTAATACCACTGTAAAAAATAAAAACGAACAATTTTCATTGAGTGTGCAAGAGGTGTTAGGTAATGTATCATTCAAAATCCAGAAACAAGAAAAGCAAGCATATTTTTATAAACTACAAAAACTTATTGATAGCTTAGGGCAATTGCCTAATCAAACCGTAATATCTGAATTATTTTTAGTACAAAAAGACGCCAACACAAACGAAACTTTTTTATTTAGAAGCGGAGTTATTGAAGAAAATTATAATTTATCAGGTAAATTTTTTGAAGCAGATGCAACGGAAGATTTTACAGTAAAACGCTATTATGCAAAAAGTGAAACCACTTTTTTTGATGAACTAGGGTTAGATCAAAATAAAATAACACTACAAGAACGTATTAAACGTGTAAACCAATTGCCAGAATACAACAAAATGCAGTTGGAAAATTTATATGAAAAATTAGCTGTAAAAGCACCTATACATAAACGCTTGTCAGTAAAACAAATAAACTTGTTGCTCTCTCAAGAATTAACCAATAAGGGATTAGGTGAGTTAGATTTTGAATTTGCAGTTTATGCAAGTACCCTTGCAACATCAATACATACAGAGGATTATGAATTACTGAAAAAGAAAGTGTATGCTACAGCATTGTTTCCTGATTTAGAACACTCTAATTTTAGCTTACGAGTTACTTTTCCAGATCGAAAAAAGTTTTTATTATCTTCAATAGTATCCATGTCACTGTTGTCATTATTATTTACTACCATAATCATTTTAACCTTTGCATTGGCTTTATATCAATTGATGAGACAACGTAAAATTGCCGAAATTAAAAGCGATTTCATCAACAACATGACACATGAGTTTAAAACCCCGATAGCAACTATTAATTTAGCTTTAGATGCCATCAGGAATCCAAAAGTATTGCATGATGAGGTAAGGGTGAAACGATATTTAAGGATGATTAGTGATGAAAATAAGCGCATGCACGCACAAGTAGAAAACGTATTGCGCATATCGCAATTAGAAAAAAAGCAATTGGATATTAAAAAGGAAAAAATGTCCTTACATGATTTGATAGAAGATGCAATTCCGCATGTAGAGTTATTGATAGAAGATAGAGGAGGCTATATCAAAGCCCATTTGAATGCTACAAATGATGTTGTTTTAGTGAACGAATCTCATTTTACAAACGTAATTGTAAACATATTGGATAATGCTATAAAATATTCACCAAATACACCAGAGATTGATGTGTATACTGAAAATGATAACCACTTTATAACTCTTAAAATAACAGATAAAGGAGCAGGAATGTCAAAATTGGTTCAAAAAAAGATATTTGAAAAATTTTATAGAGAACACACAGGAAATATACACAATATAAAAGGTCACGGTCTTGGTTTAGCATATGTAAAACAAATAGTAGATGACCATAACGGTCAAATAATGGTAACCAGTGAAAAAGGAAAGGAACCACTATTAATATAAAATTACCTTTAAAAGCATAAATTATGGAAAAAGCACAAAAAAAAATACTGTTAGTAGAAGATGACGCCAATTTTGGAGCCGTCTTAAAAGATTATTTAATTTTAAATGACTATGACGTAACCCTTGCAAAAAACGGAATGGAAGGCTTTGAGAAGTTTAAAAAAGACAACTACCATTTGTGTGTTTTAGATGTCATGATGCCGTATAAAGACGGTTTCACGTTAGCCAGGGAAATTAGAGAAAAAAATGCAGAAGTACCCATCATATTCTTAACGGCAAAAGCCATGAAAGAGGATGTAATAAAAGGGTACAAAGCAGGGGCGGATGACTACTTAAATAAACCCTTTGATTCTGAAGTTTTGTTGATGAAAATCAAAGCAATAATGGCACGTAAAGTAAAAGATAGCGTAGCAGATAGTGCCGTTTTTGAATTTAAAATTGGTGGATTTACCTTGAATTCAAAATTGAGAATGTTAAGTTATAATGGTGAAAAACCCGTAAAATTATCACCTAAAGAAAATCAGTTATTACGCCTATTAGCACTACATGAAAATGATTTAATGCCAAGAGAATTAGCCTTAACAAAAATTTGGAGAGACGATAATTATTTTACCTCTCGCTCTATGGATGTCTACATTGCCAAGTTACGAAAGTACTTAAAATTAGATCCGAAAGTAGAAATACTAAACATTCATGGTGAAGGATTCCGTTTGGTAGTAGATAAATAGAAATATTTGGGCGTTACCCCAATAACAATTGGGGTCGCACTACACTGCTATCTTTTATTTTTACAAAAAAAAGGACATCCATTTTCGTACTAACGCAAAAAAAAAACAATACTCTTGAATTAAGTTTATGAAAATCACAAAAGCATCCTTTCAGTTTTTAACGCAACTATCTAAAAATAACAATAGAACGTGGTTTTCCGATCATAAAAATGAATTTAAAGCACATGAAGTAGGAGTGAAGGCTTTTTTTCAAGAAATACACAATCAACTATCTAAAATAGATTATATTGAATCGCATAAATTAATGCGTATTTATAGAGATGTACGTTTTTCAAAAGACAAAACACCATATAAACCTCGTTTTGCAGGAAGTTTAAAACGTGCTACGGAACAATTAAGAGGAGGCTATTTTATTAACATTGAACCCGGTAATTGTTTGGTGGGGGGTGGTTTTTATGCTCCCAATCCGCAAGATTTAATGCGCATACGCAAAGAATTTGAAATAGATGATAGTGAAATTAGAGCAATAATTGCCAATCCTCAATTCAAAAAAATGTTTGGTAAATTGCAAGGGGAAGAAGTTAAAACCGCACCAAGAGGATTTGATAAAACCCACCAAGCAATAGATTTGATAAAGAAAAAACAGTTTTACGTAATGCGTAGTTTTACTAATGCTGAGGTAGTATCACCCCATTTTAAAAATGAGGTAATTAAAACCTTTACAGCGCTTCGTCCATTTTTTGATTATATGAGTGATGTACTCACTACTAATCTTAATGGCGAATCTATTATAGAATAATTTTTGTTTAAGCAGTAATAGCTAAATTTTCAACCCTTTTAAAAGCATCATATTTTAGATTATTAAGCAAGTTGTAAACAAAAAAAAGCACTCCAATACGGAATGCTTTTTGTAAATATTTTGTAGTTATAGTATTAAATACCTTGAGCAGTAAATAATTTTTTAATTTCATCACTTGACGGTCTTGGTGCATCAGCATCAACTATGTTTCCTTCGTCATCTAATAAAATAAAACGAGGAATACCGTTAATAGCAAATGCTTCAGAAAAACTACGATCACCACCATAATGTAATTGAATACCTCCTAATTTTTTATCAGCTACCATTTTGGTCCATGCTTCTTTTTTTTGATCTACAGAGATGCTTACAAAGGCAATGTTTTTGCCGTGATATTCTTTTTCTAACGCCTGTAAAAAAGGAATTTCTTTTTTACAAGGACTACACCAAGTAGCCCATACATCTATGTATACGTATTTTCCTTTTAAATCAGCTAAAGAGGTTTTACCTCCTTTGTGGTTATCAAAATTAAATGGAGCAGATGGTTTTCCTGCCATTGCTTTCATTTTTTGTTTTGCAGCAAACATACCTGTTAATTGAGTAGTTAGCATTTCTACATTTTTGGTTTGCTCAACAATGGTAAGACTGTCTAGCCCTTTAGCATTTTCTAATAATTTTAAATATTTAGCTCTATAGTCTTTCAATCCAGCATCAAAATTAGCTTTATCACCACCCATTAATGCATCAAAATCAAGTTCATTTTGTAATAAGGTTTCTTTTCTAAAATAGGTGTTGGCATCTGCTCCTAAGCCTGTAAATTTTAATGATTCATCAAATTCTTTAGTATCTAAAGTTAAGTTAAAGTGCTCTCCTTTAGCAACATAAATATACGCAATTTCATTGCCGTTATTAAAAACATATTTACCTTCAGCTATACGTAATGTGTCAGCAAATTTCCCGTTTTCATCAAGAGGAATTTCTTTAACAATTTCTCTGCCTTTATATATGGTAATTTTATCTCCGTTAGGATTGGTAATTTGACCTGTAATTAAGGTGTAATCAATAGGTTTGACTTCTTCTTTTTTACAAGAAACTACAGTAAGCACAGCAAGTGCGAAAATTATTTTTTTCATAAAATTTGGTTTTTGTTAATTTTTAAAGGCACTAAAATACAAGAAAAAAGGAAAAAATACTACGATTTTAGTAATAAAATAGGATAAAATGATACGTTTAAAGTCCTTCAGAAATTTGCTGAAGTTTGGGGGAATTTAAAATTTTAATGCTTTTTCCTTTTAATTCAATAATTTTCTCGCGTTTTAGTTCTGATAGTAATCGGATAGCAGATTCTGTAGCTGTACCCACAATACTTGCAATTTCTTCACGAGTTAATAAAATGTCAATATAATCGTCTTCTTGAGTGTCAAAAATATCTTTTAAAAACAAAATGGTTTCTGCTAAGCGTTGGCGTACATTTTTTTGTCCCATACTAGAAATATGTATGTTGGCATCTTTTAAATCGGTACATGCAGTTTTTAATAAGTCAAAAGTAAATTTAGGGTTATTTTCTAGTAAGTTAAATAATTCTTTTTTGGGTATGTAGCAAGCATTCATGTCTTCCAGAGCAGTAACGGTTAGTGCTACGGGTTCATCAGAAATAACAGAACGATATCCCAATACATCTCCATCTTTTATAAAACGTATTATTTGTTCTTTTCCATTACTGTTAAGTTTGGATAGTTTGCAAATGCCGTTTTTAACACAATATACACCGTGTAGTGTATTGCCTTCTTCAATAATGATGTCACCTTTTTTGAATATTTTTTCAGTTTTTTGTTGCGTAAGGTAATCCAGTTCGTCTGGTTCTAGTGAGCAAAAACTATTGAATTTTTTGATTAAACATTGTTGACAATTTCCCATTAGGTAGTTAATTTTTTACAAAGATAGGTAAAGCTGATAAAAATCATTGTAACAAAACCTACATAGTATGAAATTTGTTTTTACTATTATTGCATTATGAAAAAACCAACATGCTATCATTGTAATGATGTTTGTGAAAAGATTGTAAAATTTGATGATAAAAACTTTTGCTGCAATGGCTGTAAAATGGTGTATGAAATACTCAATCAGAGTGAGTTATCGGCATATTATACAATAGATAAAAAAGCAGGAAAACGTCCAGAAATTATAGCAGGTAAATATGATTATTTAGATTCAGATAAAATTACAGAAACCTTATTGGAATTTACTGATGATGATTTGCAAATAGTAAACCTATACATACCACATATTCATTGTAGTTCTTGTATTTGGGTGTTGGAAAACTTGAGTAAATTAAATGCCAATGTAATGGCGTCACAAGTAAATTTCCCTAAAAAAACAGTTCGGATAACCTATAAAAAACAACAATTTTCTTTAAAAGAATTGGTTGTTTTACTAAGCAGTATTGGTTATGAGCCGTACATTAGTTTGGATAATTCTGAAGTAAAATATAACCATAAAGATCATACCTTATTAATTAAACTTGCCGTTGCAGGTTTTGCTTTCGGAAATATCATGTTTTTGTCTTTCCCAGAGTATTTTGAAGTGTCAGAACATTGGTTAAATCAATATAAATCCTTCTTTAGGTATATTATGTTAGTTTTTTCAGTGCCTGTAATTTTATATGCAGCACAAGATTATTTTGTATCTGCTTATAAAGGATTAAAAAATAAAATTTTAAATATAGATGTGCCAATTGCTTTGGGTATGTTGGTATTGTTTTTAAGAAGTGCTTATGAAATTATAACTCATACCGGTCAAGGCTTTTTAGATAGTTTAAGCGGATTGGTGTTCTTTTTGTTATTGGGTAAGTTTTTTCAGCAAAAAACGTATAGTTTTTTATCTTTTGAAAGAGATTACAAATCTTATTTTCCCATTGCCGTAACGCGTTTGATTGCGGGTAAAGAAGAAGGTGTAGCCATACATGAAATTAAAAAAGGTAATGTACTTTTGATACGTAATGAAGAGTTGATACCTGTAGATTGTTTGTTGCTAAAAGGAAATGCAAATATTGATTATAGCTTTGTAACGGGTGAGTCTGACCCAGTAACTAAAAAAATAAAGGATAAATTATTTGCAGGAGGTAAGCAAACAGCAGGAGTAATTGAGGTTGAGGTTTTAAAATCAATGTCACAAAGTTATTTAACGCAATTGTGGAGTAATGATGCTTTTCAAATTAACAAGCAAGACAAGTTAGAAACCATAACCAATAAGGTGAGTCAATATTTTACGGTAGTCATTTTGAGTATAACGTTTTTAACAGCTGTATATTGGTATTTTACAGATGTTTCAAAAATTGTCAATGCTGTTACGGCGGTTCTTATAGTAGCTTGTCCTTGTGCATTTGCACTTTCAGCACCGTTTACATTGGGTAATGTGATTCGTATTTTAGGCAAACAAAAAATGTACTTGAAAAACACAGGCGTTATTGAAAGCTTATCAAAAATAACAACAGTAGTTTTTGATAAAACAGGAACATTAACGCAATCGCAAAAAAGTGAAATAGTTTATGAGGGCAAGCAATTGTCTGCGCAACAAATGTCCTATGTAAAATCGATATTAAGAGGGTCAAATCATCCGTTAAGTAGAATTATATATGATACATTAAATGTACCTGTATTTTCAGTTACTCATTTTGAAGAAAAGGTGGGGAGTGGTTTGTTGGGAGAGGTGCGTAATGAAACGGTAAAATTAGGATCAGCTTCTTTTGTGAATACAACAACTGTAATCAAAAATGAAACAGCAGTGTATGTGCAAATTTCTGGATTAAATTTCGGAAAATTTGTTGTTAAGAATAAGTATCGAATCGGAATAAAAAAAGTTTTTGATTCCTTATATAGGCAAGGGTGCGATATTGTGATATTATCAGGAGATAATGAAGGTGAAAAATCATATTTACAATCAATAACACCAAGCAATACACAGTTGGTTTTTAAAAAGAAACCTGCGGAAAAATTAGAATTTATTAAGGCATTACAGCAAAAAGGTAAAAAAGTATTAATGGTGGGTGATGGATTAAATGATGCAGGAGCATTAGCGCAAAGTAATGTGGGTATTGCTATTGCAGAAAATGTAAATGTATTTTCGCCTGCTTGTGATGCTATTATTGATGCCTCCACCTTTGTTTATTTACCTAATCTGCTCAAAATTACAAAGCAGAGTAATGTAATTATAATCAGTAGTTTTATCTTTTCATTTTTATATAATATTATTGGGTTATATTTTGCAATAACAGGAAATTTATCACCTATAATAGCAGCAATCTTAATGCCGATTAGCTCAATTTCAATAGTTGTTTTTGTAACAATTGCTACCAGTTTTCTAAAATTTAGTAACAAATAACTTAGACTGGGTTTAAATAATATAAAAAATGACAATTATCAGGTAATTTGTTTAGCTTACACCTTATTTTTACATTTCATTAACAAAAGTCATAAAAATGGGCGTGATTTATATTTTAATTGCAGTGAGTATTTTTGTAGCGGTTTCATTTTTTATAGCGTTTGTGTATGCTGTGAAAACGGGGCAGTTTGAAGATTCTTACACGCCTTCTGTTCGGATGCTTTTTGAAGATGAAATAGTAATAAAAAAAACAAAAACTAACAAATAACAAATTTTATGGAAATGGAAAAAGAACAATTTTATTATGATGATAAAATCGTAAAGAACTTTCTTTATGCAACGATTCTTTGGGGATTAGTAGGAATGACAGTAGGTTTAATGCTTGCTTTTATGTTTATTTTCCCAAATTACACATCAGGGATATCATGGTTAAGTTTTGGACGTTTACGGCCATTACATACTAATGCAGTAATCTTTGCCTTTGTAGGTAACGCTATTTTTGCAGGAGTTTACTATTCATTACAGCGATTATTGAAAGCGCGTATGGCAAGTGATTTTTTAAGTAAGTTAAACTTTTGGGGTTGGCAATTAATTATTGTTGGTGCAGCAATTACTTTACCATTAGGGTATACAACAACAAAAGAGTACGCCGAGTTAGAATGGCCATTTGACATTGCAATAGCAGTAATTTGGGTTGCTTGGGGATATAACATGATTTGGACCATACTAAAACGTAGAGAGCGTCATTTATATGTGGCAATCTGGTTTTATATCGCAACATTTGTAACCATAGCAGTATTACATATATTCAATAGTTTAGAGTTGCCAATATCAGCATTAAAAAGTTATTCTGTTTATGCAGGAGTGCAAGATGCTTTGGTGCAGTGGTGGTATGGGCATAATGCAGTTGCCTTTTTCTTGACCACACCGTTTTTAGGATTAATGTACTATTTTGTGCCTAAAGCAGCAGGAAGACCAGTATATTCCTATAAATTATCTATTGTGCATTTCTGGTCATTAATTTTTATTTATATATGGGCAGGACCGCACCATTTATTATATACCGCTTTACCACAGTGGGCACAAATGTTGGGAACAACTTTTTCTATCATGTTATTGGCGCCATCTTGGGGTGGTATGATAAACGGATTATTAACCTTAAGAGGTGCTTGGGATAAAGTACGTACTGATCCTACATTAAAGTTTATGGTTGTAGCCATTACAGGTTATGGTATGGCGACTTTTGAAGGACCTTTATTGTCCTTAAAAAATGTAAATGCCATTGCACATTTTACCGATTGGATTATTGCTCACGTACACGTAGGAGCTTTAGCATGGAACGGTTTCTTAGCATTTGGTATGATTTATTACTTAATACCAAAATTATTTAAAACAAAGTTATATTCATTAACCTTAGCAAACACGCACTTTTGGTTAGGAACATTGGGTATCTTATTATATGCATTACCAATGTATGTAGCGGGATTTGTACAAGCAGAAATGTGGAAACAATTTTCGCCAGAAGGAACTTTAATATATAGTTTCGTAGATACATTAGTAGAAATCAAACCGATGTATTGGATGCGTGCTATTGGAGGAACAATGTATATTACGGGTGCATTTGTAATGCTATGGAATGTTATTAAAACAGTAGCTTCTGGGCAACCTGTTGAAGATGAATTAGCAGAAGCTCCAGCATTAACAGTATTAGGGAGAGGTCGTATTAAAGGTGAAGGTTTCCATACTTGGTTAGAGCGTAAACCTGTACAATTAACAATATTAGCAACAGTAGCTATTTTAATTGGAGGTATGGTGCAAATAATACCAACCATTTTAATTAAATCAAACATACCAACCATTAGTAGTGTAAAACCATATACACCTTTAGAATTAGAAGGTAGAGATATTTATATACGTGAAGGTTGTGTAGGCTGTCACTCGCAAATGATTAGACCATTCCGTTCAGAAGTTGAGCGTTACGGCGAATACTCAAAAGCAGGAGAGTTTGTTTATGATCATCCGTTCTTATGGGGGTCTAAACGTACAGGACCAGATTTACAGCGTGAAGGTGGTAAAAAATCTAATGTATGGCACTTTAATCACATGTATGATCCGCAAGCAATTGAAGAAAAATCAATTATGCCACGTTATCAATGGATTATTAGTGATAAAAAAGATTATTCGCAATTGCAAGATAAAATGAATGCTATGATTACTTTAGGAGTACCGTATACTCAAGAAGAAGTAGACAAAGCCTATGCATCTGTTGAAAAACAAGCAACAGCAATAGCAAATGACTTATTATTAAATGATGATATCAAAACCTCTTTTGCAGAAGAAAAAGAAGCTAAAGGCGACGAATTTGTACCATTAAAAGATAGAGAAATCATCTCATTAATAGCGTACCTACAACGTTTAGGAACAGATATTAAAGGAGAAAAAAAATAAAGTATTATGTTAAAATTTGTAAAAGGGCATATGGAATCTATTGAAGGTATAGAAATATATCCAATCATTTCATTACTTATATTTTTCACATTTTTTACAATATTAGGATTCTGGGTTGTGAAATCTAAAAAATCCTATATCGATAAAGTGAAGAATATCCCATTTGATAATTAATAAAAAAAAACTAAAAAAATGAAAAATTATTTTCCATCATATATAAGAGTGCCATTAATCTTTTTTGGAGTGGCAGGTTTGTTAGAGTATGTAATTGATTCTGGTGATATGCCAGCATTTGTAAAACACCCAGAAGTTCTAGGAGTATTACTGTTATTACTATTTGTGTTGATAGCCTTTGAGGTATCTTATGCAGCAATAGGGAGTTTATTGCATAAAGTATTGCCAGAAGATGAAAAAGCAAAATTGGAAGCTGCTAAAGATGAGCAACCGGTTTGGGTGCAAAATTTGCTTAAAAAATTAACCCGTTCTAAAAAAATAGAGCAAGAGCAAGACATTGTATTGACGCACAATTACGATGGTATTAGAGAGTTAGACAATGTATTGCCGCCATGGTGGGTATATTTATTTTATGCATCTATTGTTTTTGCAATCATATATGCTGTTCGTTTTTCAATGAATGATTTAAATCAAATAGAAGAATATAATACAGAGGTTGTTGAGGCAAAAGCCGCTTTTGAAGAATGGAAAAAAACAGCTAAAGATTATGTTGATGTGAGTAGTGTAACTGTATTAACTGAAAAAGCTGATTTAGTAGCAGGAAAGCAAGTATATACTCAAAACTGTGCTGTTTGTCATAAAGCAGATGGAGGCGGAAGTATTGGTCCAAATTTAACCGATGATAAATGGATTTTAGGAGGTGGTGTTAAAAATGTTTTTACAACCATATCTAAAGGAGGTCGTCCAAATAAAGGAATGGAAGCATGGGCTAAAAAAGGATTGAAAGCTCAACAAATACAACAAGTAGCAAGCTATATTTTATCTTTACAAGGTACAAATCCAGCAGGCGGTAAAGCACCTGAAGGAGAAGTCTGGAAAGGGGAATAATACGAAAAGGAATATGTATAAATAAAAAGAGATGTTTAAACAAGTTAAACATCTCTTTTTATTTATGTAATGGTGCATAAATGTAACTTTTGTTACGAACAATAATAACAGATATGCCCTATCTTTGTGTAGGAAAAATAGTACATTAAAATAACTCAAGATGAATAAGCAAAAATTTGAAAATGAAGTTTTTAGAGACACGATTGGTACCATTGGAGATGATGGTAAGCGTAAGTGGGTATTTCCTAAAAAACCAGTGGGTATTTTTTATAAATATCGTACTTGGTTAAGTTGGTTATTATTGGTAGGCTTATTAGTTTTTCCATTTATTAAAGTTAATGGAAATCAATTTTTCTTGTTTAATATTTTAGATCGTAAATTTAATATTTTTGGTTTCCCTTTTTGGCCACAAGATTTTCATTTATTAGTTATTGCAATGATAACTGGTGTAGTAGCTATTATTTTGTTTACAGTAGTATTTGGACGTATTTTTTGTGGTTGGTTTTGTCCGCAAACCATATTTTTGGAAATGGTATTCCGAAAAATAGAGTATGCTATAGAAGGAGATAGAGGTAAACAAATTAAATTAGCCAAACAACCGTGGAATAAAGATAAAATCATTAAAAAAGGAAGTAAATGGCTTATTTTTGCAATCATATCTTTTATTATTGCAAATGTATTTTTAGCCTATTTTATAGGGGGAGATGAATTGATAGCTCACGTTTTAAGTGGTTATTCTAATAGTACTTCTACTTTATTTAAGTTATTGATATTTACAGGAGCTTTTTATTTTATTTTCACATGGTTTAGAGAACAAGTATGTATTATAGCTTGTCCATACGGTAGGCTACAAGGGGTTTTGTTAGATGATAAAACGATAAATGTTGCCTATGATTACGTAAGAGGTGAACGAGAAGAAGGGCGCTCTAAATTTAGGAAAAATGAAGATAGAGCAGCGTTAGGTAAAGGAGATTGTATAGATTGTAATCAATGCGTAGATGTTTGTCCAACAGGAATAGACATCCGTAACGGTACACAATTGGAATGTGTAAACTGTACAGCATGTATTGATGCATGTGATTTTATGATGGAAAAAGTAAATTTGCCTAAAGGCTTAATTCGTTTTGCATCTGAAGATAATATAGCAAAAGGAGAACCTTATAAATATACCATTCGTCAAAAAGCATATACAGCAGTTTTGATATTGTTAATGGCAATTATGGGAGTGATGTTGTTTGTGCGTAATGATATAGAAGCATCTTTAACCAAATTATCAGGGCAATTGTATGAAAAGAAAGAAGGAGGTGTTATCAGTAACGTATACCGTTATAAGTTGGTAAACAAAACATCTGAAGATATTAATAATATTACTTTTAAACTCCTTTCTCATGAAGGAACCATTGAAGTGGTTGGAGGAGCAAATGATTTAAAATCGCAAGAATTGAATGATGGAACTTTATTTGTGTATATTAAAAGAAACCAATTAAAGAGCGATAAAGACAAGATTAAAGTCGGTGTTTTTTCTGATGGTAAACGTATTGAAACAACAACCACAAATTTTCAAGGACCAAGAATATTTAAATAAAAAAATAAAACATGAAAATTAACTGGGGAACAAGTATTGTAATAGCAATAGCAGCTTTTATGGGGTTTATCATTTTTATGGTAGTAACGATGACTACAAATAATAGGTATACCCATGATTTGGTTGTAGAAGATTATTATAAGGAAGAGTTAGTATACCAAAAAGAAATTGATAAAATTAATAATTTAAAACAATTAAAAGGAACGATAACCGTAAATATTACAGAAACGGACGTCATCATCAATTTCCCAAAGAAGCTAAACATAAAAGATATTACGGGTAATGTTATTTTTTATCGTCCGTCCAATAACAAGTTAGATGTTTCAATACCTTTACAATTAACTTCGCACCAATGGGTATTTCCGAAAAAGAATTTGATAAAAGGAAAATGGAATATGTCAATAGATTTTGAGTACCATACCGTACCTTATTTATACAAAGAAGATTTGTATCTTTAAAAAATGATATATACAGGGTTTTTATTAGGGTTATTGGGGAGTTTTCACTGCGTAGGTATGTGTGGACCCATAGCATTAATATTACCTGTTAGTAAAGAGAGTGCTTTAAAAAAAAGTATTCAAATTGCACTTTATCATTTGGGCAGAATTACAACGTACAGCCTCTTAGGTCTTATTTTTGGTTTGGTAGGTAAAGGGTTACAGTTGGCGACCATGCAGCAGCAAATATCAATAGCTATTGGTGTTATCATGATTGCTTTTGTGGTTTTTCCTAAAATAACACAATTGATTACGTTTAAGGCGAGTCCGCTAACACATTTTTTTACACAGTTAAAAATACAAATGGGATTATACCTTAAAAAAGAATCCTATTATGCGTTATTTTTGATAGGTTTTTTTAATGGTTTTTTGCCCTGTGGGATGATTTATATGGCATTAGTGGGCGCAATAGCAATGCCTAATATATCAAGTGCAATGTTGTATATGATAGTATTCGGACTTGGTACGGTACCTTTATTAAGCATTGTTATTTATGTAAAAGATGCATTTAGTACTACGTTTCGTAAAAAAATAAAAAAGGTAATTCCGCTTGTTGTAATTTTGATAGGAATATTGTTTATTCTGCGTGGGTTAGGATTAGGAATTCCTTATGTTTCGCCAAAAGAAAGCAACCTGTATCTATTTACAAACCCAACGGATTGTACAATAAATTAGTAAATTGAAGCATTCTCATTGTTTTTAAGAATATAAAATATAGTTATGTTGTATTTAAAATGTATTTTTACTTTTTAAATACCATACAACTTGATTACCATAAAAAAATATACAACTAAGGATTATACGCTTTGGAACAACTTTGTAGCCACAGCAAAAAATGCTACTTTTTTGTTTCATCGTGATTTTATGGAATATCACAAAGATCGGTTTGAAGACTACTCGTTACTCTGTTTTAAAAAAGATAAGTTGATTGCTATTTTGCCAGCCAATGTTGTGGGTGATGTTGTGCATTCTCATCAAGGGTTAACCTATGGAGGGCTGATAATACAAGAAAAGATAAAGTTTGAAGAATACACTGCGATTTTTAAAGAATTATTACATTTTTTAGAAAATAATAAAATTGATAGCATACTATTAAAGCCTTTACCGCAATTTTATAGTATAATTCCTTCGGAAGAATTTGAATATTTACAATTTATATTAGAAGCTACTATTTGTAAAATAGAAATAACATCAGTAATTAATATTAATATGCAATTGCAATTATCTTCTAGTAGAAAAGAAGGCTGTAAGAGAGCTCGTAAAAAAGGGTTGATAATTATTGAAGAGCCAGATTTAACTTCTTTTTGGAAGCAAGTATTAGAGCCAAATTTAAGTGATAAATACAAGGTGAAACCAGTGCACAATTTACAAGAAATACAGCAATTAAAAAATAACTTCTCTAAAAATATTCGACAGTTTAATGTATATCATGAAAGTAAAATTGTAGCAGGAGTAACTATTTTTGAAACAAAAAATGTAGCCCATGTGCAGTATATATCAGGTAATAAAAACAAAAATAAAAACGGTAGTTTAGATTATTTATTTCAATATTTGATACAAGATGTTTTTAAGAAAAAACAATATTTTGATTTTGGAACATCCAATGAAAATCAAGGTAAAAAAGTAAATAAAGGGCTGTTGTTTTGGAAGGAAGGTTTTGGAGCAAGGAGCATGACTTATAAAACCTATGAAATTTTAACCGCTAATCATACAAAATTATCTAATTTATTTACATGATACCCTTTTTAAATTTACATAAAATAAACAATCGTTTTAAAAAAGAATTTGAGCAAACCTTTACTTCTTTTTTAGACTCAGGACATTATATATTGGGGCAATCCGTTTTACAATTTGAAAAGGAATTTGCAGCTTATTGTGGTACGCAGTATAGTGTAGGGGTAGCCAGTGGACTAGATGCTTTAATTTTAATATTTAGAGGGTATAAAGAATTAGGTGTTTTACAAGATAATGATGAGGTATTAGTGCCTTCAAATACGTATATAGCTACCATATTATCTATTTTAGAGGCAGGTTTAACACCCGTTTTAGTAGCGCCATTATTGGAAACTTATAATATAAATACAGAAGCAATAGCGCAAAAGATAACCCCAAAAACAAAAGCCATCTTAGTCGTACATTTATACGGTCAATTGGCAAATATGGAAGCTATAAAAGCAATAGCAAAACAATATCATTTATTAGTCATTGAAGATGCTGCTCAAGCACATGGAGCTATTGACATAAACAATCATAAAGCCGGTAATTTAAGTAATGCCGCAGCGTTTAGCTTTTATCCCAGTAAAAATTTGGGGGCATTAGGTGATGGCGGAGTAGTAACCACTAGTAATGAGGATTTATCCCGAATAATTCGTCAAATTAGAAATTACGGAGCATCTTCTAAATATGTAAATGAAGTACGTGGAGTAAACTCGCGTTTAGACGCTATTCAAGCTCGTTTTTTATCCATTAAACTCCCTTTTTTAGATATAGATAATGAGTCACGTAGAAACATTGCAAAGCAGTATATATCAGAAATTAATAATAACAAAGTAACCTTGCCTTTCTATGATAATAGTAATAATCATGTCTTTCATTTGTTTGTAGTACGTGTGGCGGATAGAGAGCATTTTATACAGTATTTAGAAGATAAAGGAGTACAAACCTTAATTCATTATCCTATACCACCACATCAGCAAAAGGCATTGAAAGGTATTTTTAAAGGAGCATGTCCAATAGCAGAAAAAATACATCAAGAAGTAGTTAGTTTGCCTATAAGTCCATTGCAAAATAAAGCAGATACTCAAAAAATCATCAATATTATAAATCAGTATTAATTTGAAAACCCCTGCATTTATAAAAAATAATTTATTACTAAAGATTACCTCTTTAAATTCGGCAGCAATGTCGGTTAGAATGGTAATTGCATTTGCCTCTCAAAAAGTAATAGCAGTACTATTAGGTCCAGAAGGTATTGCAGTTTTAGGAAACATCAGAAGCTTAATCCCCATGATAGAGTCCTTTGCTACATTAGGTACTTTTAACGGAATTGTAAAATATGTAGCGGAGTATAAAGAGGATAAAAAAGAATTACATAAACTATTTTCTACCACAACCGTATATGTAGTATGCGCAAGTATTGTAGCATCAATGTTTTTGTTTTTTGGAGCAGAACAGCTAAATAATTGGTTGTTTTTGGGGAAATATGAATTTACCTTTGTTTTTAAATTATTAGCCATTACTGTTCCTTTTTTAGCACTAAACCGGGTGTTTAACGGTATTATGAATGGCTTGTCTGCCTATCAAAAATTTGTAAAAATAAACTTATTTACCTATGCAATAAGTGCAGTGTTGGTAGTTGTATCAGCGTATTACAAAAATATAGGAGGAGCATTGTTAGCAATATCCATTACCCCCATAGTACAATTTATAATGCTGTTTGCATTGTATTTTTCGGTATTAAAAGAATATATTAACTTTAAAGGATTATCCTTTAGTATTCCTTATAAAAATAAATTAGTAGCCTTTACCATAATGAGTTTAGTGGCAACTTTTTTAGGCAGTTTTGTAGATATTAAATTGCGAACCCATTTAATGAAGAGTATTAGTGTAAGTGATGCGGGGTATTGGACAGGGATGACAAATATTTCCAAACAATATTTATTATTTTCATCTGCTATTTTTACCCTTTATGTGATTCCGAAATTTGCAACCATTACTAAAAGTAATTTATTTAGAAAAGAAGTTTTAAACATCTATAAAGTGCTATTACCCTTGTTTGCAGTAGGAATGTTGACCATTTATTTTTTAAGAGAATGGGTAGTAATCATATTGAAATCTAAAGAGTTTTTAGGAATGATGCCACTCTTTAAATGGCAATTAATGGGAGATTTTGTAAAATTAATGTCAATCATCATAGCACATCAATTTTTGGCTAAAAAAATGGTAGTACAGTTTATTTTATCAGAAATTATTTCATTGTTTTTATTTTACGTTTTTGCAAATTATTTTATAACAAATATGGGGGCAGAAGGAGTCGTTTTTGCACATTTTTTACGATATGTGGCTTACTTTTTTATCGTCCTATTTTTATTGAGAAAGCATATTTTCGGACACCACACTATAAAAGGATAAGGTGAAAAAATCATCTTGGCAAATTTTTTGCTATATCAAATGAAGTAGCGTGTTAAAATATAATTAATGCAATACCGTTTCAATATAAAATAATGTAAATTGCAACTACTTTTTAAACCTTATATAATGAGAAATATTATCACAGTATTCATAATCTTATTTGTTTCGGTATTATCGGCACAAGAAATTAATCAATTTGATGCGCAACATAAGCGTCATGGTAAATGGCAAAAAAAATATGAAGGCACCAATCAAATTCGTTATCAAGGGCAGTTTGAACACGGTAAAGAAGTAGGTGTTTTTAAATTTTACCACAAACAACCCAAAGGAAAACATGCTTCTTGTATAAAAGAGTTTACGAAAAATAGTGATGTTGCTAAAGTAAAATATTATAGCACGTATGGTCTTCTGTTAGAAGAAGGACAAATGAAAGGTAAAAAACGAATAGGAAAATGGATTGGGTATGACAGAAAAACGAAGCTCAAAATTACCGAAGAAAATTATGTAAACGGTAAATTAGAAGGAGAAGTAAAGTCATTTTATACCGATGGAAAATTACTAAAAACAGAAACGTATAAAGCAGGTAAAAAATCGGGAGCGGTAACCATGTATGCGCCAAACGGTAAAGTAGTCAGTAAATCTTCTTTCTTAAATGATAGAAAAGATGGTTCTTTTATTAAGTATGACAAAAAAGGAAAGAAAAAGTTGGAAGGAAAATATAAAATGGGAAAGCCGCAAGGAATTTGGAAATACTACAAAAATGGAAAATTGATACGCACAAAAGATTATACCAAATCGAATAATCCCGCAAAGCAATAGCGTTTTGTAATTAATAATTTTATTAAAAGGTTTATAAGTCAGTTTGATTTTTAAACCTTTTTTTCTGTGTAAAAAAGAAGTAAATTTGCAGCAAATATCAAAAAACACATTTTTTAAAAAAGCATGAATAAGGGTAGAGTTATAGTAGGGTTGTCAGGAGGAGTAGATAGTAGCGTAACCGCATATTTGTTACAAGAACAAGGGTATGAGGTAATTGGGTTATTCATGAAAAATTGGCATGATGATTCCGTTACTATTTCCGATGAATGTCCGTGGTTAGATGATAGCAATGATGCCATGTTGGTGGCAGAAAAACTCGGAATTCCTTTTCAAACCGTAGATTTATCTGTAGAATATAAAGAGCGTATTGTAGACTACATGTTCAAAGAATATGAAATGGGACGTACACCAAACCCTGATGTACTTTGTAATAGAGAAATAAAATTTGATGTGTTTTTAAAAATAGCACTCAGTTTAGGAGCTGATTATGTAGCAACAGGTCATTACTGTCGTAAAGGAAGTATTGAAGTTGATGGGAAAGAAATTTTTCAACTCAAAGCAGGAGCAGATGGTAATAAAGATCAATCGTATTTTTTATGCCAATTGTCACAAAAACAATTATCAAAAGCCTTATTTCCAATAGGAGAGCTCACCAAACCAGAAGTCCGTAAAATAGCAGCAGCACAAAATTTAATTACGGCAGATAAAAAAGATTCTCAAGGACTTTGTTTCATTGGTAAAGTGCGTTTACCAGAATTTTTACAACAAAAATTAGCCCCAAAAGGAGGTGTAATTGTAGAAATTGCAGCAGATAGTCCAATATACAAAACAATAGCACCCCATTTTTCAAGTAAAGAAGCCGAATTAGCTTTTTTATCGACAAAAAAAAACTACCAAATTGCCGATGGTAAAACTGTAGGTAAGCATCAAGGAGCGCATTATTTTACCAAAGGTCAGCGTAAGGGACTAGCGGTTGGAGGTACACCATTACCGTTATTTGTCATTGATACCGATGTAGATAAAAATATAATTTATACAGGTCAAGGCAGTCATCACCCTGGATTATTTAGGAACGTATTAAAAGTAACTTATGATGAAATCCATTGGGTTCGCCCCGATTTGGCATTACAAAAAGGAGATGAGTTGCAAGTGATGGCGCGAATTCGCTACCGACAACCCTTACAAAAAGCAATAGTACATTGTTTTGAAAGTGGAATATATGTTGCTTTTGAAACCGCACAGAGTGCCATTACCGAAGGGCAATTTGTAGCATTTTATATTGCAGATGAGTTGGTTGGTTCGGGTGTTATTTCGTAAATTGCAAACATAACCCATTCATTATGATACAAAAAATACTTTTTTTCACACTATTTATATTCTCAAGTTTCAGCTTTTCTCAAGAGCATGCTTGGATATTCTTTAACAGTAAGGCAGATGTTGCTAATTATATAGCAAATCCAAACCTAATGTTAACACAACGTGCTATAGACAGACGTGTCAATCAAGGAATAGCTATTGATTTTACTGATGTTCCAGTAGATCCCGCACACATTACTACACTGCAAAATGCAACGGGTATTACGTATAAAACCAAATCAAAATGGTTAAACGCAGCACATGTTATAGGTAGTGTAGCAGATATTAATGCTTTAGCTACATTATCTTTTGTAGATCATGTTGAATTTGCGGATGATAGTTTAAATCCATCATCAAAAATGCAAAGCAATGTAAATACAGGAGTTTATACCAATAAATTTCAAGCAGAAGCAAGCATACAAACCAATTTTAATTACGGTGATGCGCTAAATCAAATACAAATGTTTAACGGACATAAGTTACATGAACAAAATTTTACGGGAGCCGGTATGGTAATAGCCGTTATTGATGCAGGTTTTCCAAATGTAGATACCAATCCAGCTTTTCAACGCATACGTGATAACAATCAAATTTTAGGCGGTTATGATTTTGTAAATGATAATGCTAATTTTTATGGAGGACATTGGCATGGTGCTGCTGTGTTATCTGATATTGCAGGTTATTTAGACGGACAATTTATCGGTACCGCACCAGATGCTTCTTTTTATTTATATCGAAGTGAAGATGCATCTCCAGAAACACCTGTAGAAGAGAGTTATTGGGTAGCAGCTGCGGAAGAATCAGATCGTGTAGGGGTAGATGTTATCAATACTTCTTTAGGATATAATTATTTTGACAATACCGCATATAATTACGATTACACTACGGATTTAGATGGTCAAAATGCATTTATTTCTCGTGGTGCTGCCATAGCATTTGCTAAAGGAATGATATTAGTAAACTCCGCAGGAAATTCAGGTAATGATGCTTCATGGGGAGGTAGAATAACGGCTCCTGGAGATGTAGCTACACTATTAACCGTAGGTGCTGTAGATGCAAGCGGTAACTATGCCAGTTTTAGCTCTAGAGGACCAACTTCTGATAATCGGTTAAAACCAGATGTTGTAGCAGAAGGAGCAGGTGTTTATATTGTAAATACTTCAGGAAATGTGATTACCTCAAGTGGAACTTCATTTTCATCACCTATTATGGCAGGAGGAGTAGCGTGTTTATGGCAAGCATTGCCAAATTTTTCTAATGCAGAAATTGTACAGTTTGTAAAAGAATCGGCATCAATATTTAATGCCCCTACTAATAATTTAGGATACGGAATTCCAAATTTAGAATTGGCACTACAAAATGCATTGAATATACAACAGCAAGAAACTACCGAGTTTAGCTTATATCCAAATCCTGTTACTACAAATTTATCGGTAGGGTTTCCGAGGGGAGTACATCAGGCAACTTTAGAATTGCATAGTATTTTAGGAAAAAGAATATTAACAGTACAATTACAATCTAATGCCAATGTAATTGATTTGTCAGCATTAGCATCTGGAGTGTATTTGGCTAAAATTATGGCAAGTACAGGTACAAAAGTGATTAAAATTATTAAAGAATAATGTCATGAAGATAGTTTATGGCGTAAAGCACAAGTAATATGATTAAACATTTTTTATCCCTTGAATGGAAACAGTTTTTTCGCTCACAGCATTGGATAAAAAGCCTTGGATTAAAAATTTTAATGGGTTTTTTAGCACTTTATTTTATTGGTATTTTTATTATAGTAGGTTTTGGTGTTTTTTCAATTTTAAAGAAAACATATCCCGATAAAGATCCTTTCATAATTGTAAATGGATTTTTGTTTTACTGGATATTGGGTGATTTGATTATGCGATTTTTCCTGCAAAAACTACCAGTAATGTCTGTAAAACCACTATTGACACTCCCGGTTAAACGAAGTAAAATAGTCCATTATGTTTTAGGTAAGTCCACAATTTCATTTTTTAATTTTTTGCCATTATTTGTCATTATTCCTTTTGCTGTAATGCTAATAATAAATGGATATACTACCTCTGTCGTTTTATTTTGGACACTAACAATGGTTATTGTTACGCTAATTGTCAATTTTTTAAATTTTGTTATTGAAAATTATACATCAAAAACAGATTTGTCATTTTTACCTTTATTAGTAGTTGCAGGAACATTATTTATGTTAGATTATTTTAAAATAGTTTCTTTCTCAAAATTAATTTCAAAAGGTATTTTAGCCATTATAAATACGCCAATATTGATGATAGTACCCTTATTAATTTTAGGAGGTTTGTATTTTTTGAATTTTACAATTTTAAAAAGTAAATTATATCTTGATAGTTATGTGCAAACAGAAATAAAAGAGGTTAACGCATCTGATTTAGCTTGGACAAAACGATTTGGAGATATAGCACCTTTTATGCAATTGGATTTAAAATTATTATGGAGAAATAAACGAGCAAAATCTACACTTCCAATGTTAGCAATGGGATTACTATATGGTTTATTAATCTATCCGTATAAAAATATGCTTGGGATGTATGTTTTTGTTGGTATTTTTTCGACAGGGATTTTCTTGATAAATTTTGGGCAATTTATTCCAGCATGGGACAGTAGTTACTACAACATGTTAATGACTCAAAATTTTAAATACAAAAATTATTTACAATCCAAATTTACACTCATGGCTTTAAGTGTTGTAATTCTTTTTGTTTTAGGAATTCCATATGTATATTTTGGTTGGAAAATTTTATTGGTCAATTTTGCAGCAGCAATTTACAATGTTGGCGTCAATACACACGTAATTATGTATGGAGGAACATTCAACAGAAAAAAGATAAATTTAGATAAAAAAGCAGCTTTTAATTTTCAAGGAACAGGAGCAGTACAATGGATTATTGGAATTCCACTAATGTTGCTTCCCATGGCAATTTTTGGAGTTTTAAACTGGATTGCAAATTTTGAAGCTGCTATAGCAGCACTTATAATAATGGGTCTTATAGGTATTGTATTGCATCAAAAAATAATGGTTGCAATTACAAGAAGATATTTATTCGTAAAACATAAAATGATTCAGGGGTTTACTCAAGAAAACTAATAAAGCAAAAAATGATACATACAACAGGACTTACCAAGAAATATAATGGAACAACCGTTTTAGATATTGATAAACTAGAGATCAAAATAGGACAAAGTTTTGGATTAGTAGGAAATAATGGTGCTGGGAAAACAACATTTTTCAATGCACTATTAGATTTAATAAAACCTACAACAGGAACAATTACTTCAAACAATATTCAAGTAGATAAAAGTGAAGAGTGGAAGTCATTTACAGGTTCATTTATTGATGAGAGTTTTTTAATTGGCTATTTAACACCAGAGGAATATTTTTACTTTATTGGAGAGTTAAGAGGTCAAAATAAAGCAGATATTGATGTGTTTTTACAGCAATTTTATGAAATATTTAATGATGAAATTATTGGGAAAAAGAAATATTTACGAGATTTAAGTAAAGGAAATCAGAAAAAAGTAGGAATTGTTTCAGCATTAATAGGAAACCCAAAAGTTATTGTTTTAGACGAACCATTTGCTAGCCTTGATCCAACAACTCAAATCAGATTGAAACAAATGCTAAAAAACATAGTAACTAACAACGATGTAACGCTCTTAGTTTCCAGTCATGATTTAGGGCATGTAACTGAAGTTTGTGAGCGAATAGTTGTATTGGAAAAAGGAATAATAATCAAAGACATAGAAACATCTGATGAAACATTAAAAGAATTAGAAGTGTATTTTTCTCTTTAAAAAGAGATTATAGAAATTCTTGTACTAATATTGAAAATTAAAATTAACAAAGCCATTTGATATTGCTTATGGCATAAAATAAAATAATAATGGCAAATAGAATTTGCGAACTTTTTCAAATAAAACATCCAATTATTCAAGGCGGAATGATATGGAATTCAGGTTATAAATTAGCGTCAGCAGTATCTAATGCAGGAGGTTTGGGATTAATAGGAGCAGGATCTATGTATCCTGATGTATTGCGTACCCACATACAAAAATGTAAAAAAGAAACCACACAACCATTTGGCGTAAACGTACCTATGTTGTACCCCAATGTAGAAGAAATCATGCAAATTATTGTAGATGAAGGTGTGAAAATTGTATTTACTTCTGCGGGAAACCCGAAAGCGTGGACCAAATGGTTACAGGATAACGGAATTACCGTAGTGCATGTTGTTAGTAGCGTTAAGTTTGCCTTAAAAGCACAAGATGCAGGTGTAAATGCAGTAGTAGCAGAAGGTTTTGAAGCAGGAGGACATAACGGTAGAGATGAAACCACAACGCTTACCTTAATACCCATGGTAAAAGAAAAAATTAACATTCCGTTATTAGCAGCTGGTGGTATTGCAACAGGTAAAGCAATGTTAGCAACGATGGTTTTAGGAGCAGATGGTGTACAGGTAGGGAGTAGGTTTGTAGCTTCAATAGAATCTTCAGCACATGATAATTTTAAAACAGAAGTAGTCAAAGCGCAAGAAGGCGATACGCAACTTACCTTAAAAGAATTGGCACCCGTACGATTGCTTAAAAATAAGTTTTATAACGATTTGCAAGAATTGTATAAAACAGTACCAACACCAGAAGATTTAAAACAATTATTAGGGCGTGCAAGAGCCAAAAAAGGTATGTTTGAAGGCGATTTAATTGAAGGAGAATTAGAAATTGGTCAAGTAGCAGGACTCATACATGAGGTGAAATCAGCAAGTGATATTGTTAAAGAAATGGTAGCGGAATTTGAAGAAGCAAAAAAAAATATTCAATATTTGTAGTGGTTTTTCATGAAAATTCATCCCAATTTCAAAATAAACGGACAGTCTTTTACGTCAAATAATACACTTAAAAAGTATACAGAAACATTACGTGTTTCCGATGCGGTTTATCTACAAGAAGTAGCTTCTTTTTTATCCGATTGGACAAATGAAAATGATTTTATAATTGTTCAAACATCAGGTTCTACAGGGAAGCCTAAAAACATCACATTACAAAAACAATACATGATTAACAGTGCCTTGGCAACGGGAGAGTATTTTAATGTACAAGAAAAGACCAAAGCATTACTCTGTTTGTCTGCTAATTATATTGCAGGTAAAATGATGTTAGTACGTGCTATGATTTTAGGGTGGGATTTACGTTTGGTGCCGCCAAATGCATCACCTTTAAAAGGCATAACAGAGGCATTTGATTTTTGTGCGATGGTGCCTTTACAGGTGGAAAATTCAATAACCCAATTGCATCAAATAAAACAAGTAATAATTGGAGGGGCACCCATTTCAACACCTTTATTCTTAAAAATACAACAATTAAAAACAAAGTGTTTTGCAACCTATGGCATGACGGAAACCATTACGCATATAGCGGTAAGAAAAATGAAATCAATTACGGATGTCAATTTGGAAGCAATAGAGAGTTATTACCAAGTATTACCCAATGTGAAAATTACTCAAGATGATAGAAGTTGTTTGGTAATTGACGCGCCAAAAGTATCAGGAACAACTATAGTAACTAATGATGTTGTTTCCTTGATTTCTGAAACACAATTTAAGTGGTTGGGGCGTTTTGATAATGTAATTAATAGTGGGGGAGTGAAGCTGTTTCCTGAGCAAATTGAAGAAAAATTATCAAAAATTATCTCCAATCGGTTTTTTATAAGTAGTATTGCTGATGAAAAATTAGGTCAAAAATTAGTGTTGTTTATTGAAAGCGAAATGAAACTAAATGTTGATGAGAAACTATTAGTAAAAGTGTTGTCAAAATATGAAATTCCAAAAGTAATTTATAGTATTCCTAAATTTATAGAAACCCCAACGGGTAAGGTTAATAGAATAGAGATTTTGAAATTGGTATAATTATTTTATAGCAATCATACTAATTTCTACATTCACATTTTTGGGTAAACAAGCAACTTCAACCGTTTCTCTTGCTGGAGCAGTCGCTTCATCAAAATAACTTCCGTAAATGGTGTTAATAGCAGCAAAATTATCCATATTGCTAATAAAAATAGAGGTTTTAATGACGTTATCAAAAGTCATATCTGCTGCTTTTAAAACTGCTTTCATGTTTTCCATAACTTGCTTGGTTTCTATAGCAATAGTATCTAAAACCAATTCCATTGTTTTGGGGTTTAATGCAATTTGCCCAGAAGTATATAACGTGTTTTCGTTTACTAAAATAGCTTGATTGTAAGGTCCTATTGGTGCAGGAGCATCTGCTGTGGTAATAATTCTTTTGATCATAGCAAGAAGTTTGTAAAGTTATAATGTAGTAAGGTTAAAAGTATTTGTATTAAAGGTATTTTTAGTTAATAAATGAATCAATTTGATTATCGGGCTACAATTTAATTAATCAGCTTGCTTCGTTCACGGTTTTTATCCCATTTAATATCACTCAATACTCCTGATTTGATTCCGATAAAGAAAAACCACGATTTTTGAGAACCGAAAGGCATCCAGTTAAAGTTTAGTTTCCAGCTTAATAAATCGCGCTCAAAACGCAAACGAGTAAAGGAAACAGCTTTTCCATTAAAGTCATAACCAGAAGAAATACCTACACGCCAACGAGGAGAAAATTCAATATCTCCACTAAACATTAAGGTGTTTCCTGTAATTTCATTTTCTCTTCTCTGATTGCTATAGGTGGTGGAATAGGCTAAACGTAAACTCCATGGTATTTTATAGTTGTAGAGTTTAATATCGGATTTAGTAACTTCTTTCTTATCGTCAAAACTAGATTTACTTAAGTCACTTCTATCATTTAATAAATCTTCAGTATTGTTAAGTGTAGTACCATTTACATCGGTATTATCGGTAGTACTTCCTTTTTCAAAATCTTTACTTGAAAAGGAGTAGTTTACGGTTACATTGGCGTTGGTAAGTCTGAACAAACTCCCACCATTATCAATATTAAATTGATCTACACGTTTGTTGTTGTTGTCTAATGCATACGGGTCTAATGCTAAATTAAAGTTGATGTTTAGCTTATTTTTGGCTAATGTAGTTCCTCCAGAAACACTCACTGGATTAAATTGTAAACTATCGCCTGCAATGTTGTAGGAGCTAGAAAAATTCAAGTTTTTTAAAATATCTACTTTTCGGTAGGTAACCTCTGTACTATCGGTTACTTTATCACGTACTTTTGCTTCTATGGAATTTCCAATTCCAAAACCTATGGAGCTAGAAAAAGTTTTTCCAGGAGATCCGTATATAGAATTTTGATATGGGCTATATTCCACAATATCTTCAACTGTAGTACCATCTGCAGCAATAATATTTTTTTTATAGCTTTCATAATATTGGTCAAAAGCAGGATTGATATTATAGCTTATATTAGGTCTAACAACATGTCTAATGGCTTGTATCTTTTTTTCTTCATTATTTTTATCAAAATTATATACACCGTATAAAGTTGTACCCATTCCGGCACTAAAGTTGTAAGTTCTAAAGGCGGTAAAACCTTTGTTAATGGTTATAGTTTCTTCATTTAAAACGGTATCATAATCTTTTTTAATTTTCTCAAAATTCCATACTTCATTGAAGGTTGCCCCCATACTCATACTTAAATATTTAAGTATTTTAAAATTGGTATTTACGGGTATGGAATGTCTAATACCTACTTTTGCGTCATCAAACATTTCCGATTTAAAAAAGAATTCGTCTGTAGTTTTAATTCTATTTTCAGCAGCAAAAGAGTATTGTAAATTAATATTTTGTAAAAGCCCTTTTTTACTTCCTATTTTAGGCTCAAAAGGATAAAAGCGATTAAAACTACCTTGAATGTTGGGTAGTGTCATGTTAATTTCTTGCGTATTGGTATTTTGCGAATGTGTAGCGGTTGTCGAGAAATTAAAGCCCAATGCTCCTGGAAAGGTTTTACTGTAATTGATGGAAGAACTTAGGGTGTTTACTAAGCTATTGCCAATGTTAAATTGATTAATAGAGTTGTTGTAATAATCACTACTTCCTAAATTTACAGAAGCTGAAAAACGAGAATTGGGGCTTGATTTGGTGTCTTGACTGTGTGACCAACGTAAATTGTATATTTTTGTTTTGGCATAATCAGGAAAACCACGTTCACTATCAATTAAATTTTCATAACGGAAACCAAATTGACCGCTAAACTTGTAATTGACCTTGTAATTGGAACTAATGTTATAACCGTAACTACCATTGGTGTAAAAATCACCTAAAAGGGTTAAATCAAAATAATCACTAACAGCAAAATAATATCCGCCATTTTGTAAGAAATATCCTCTACGGTTATTTTCTCCAAAGGAAGGCATTACAATACCAGACGCTCTTCCTTCTGTCATAGGGAAATAAGCAAAAGGGATGGCTATTGGAGTGGGTACACCATAAATGTACATGTTGGTAAAACCAGCAATTATTTTCTTTTTGGGTACAAATTTTCCTTTTCGTAATCTAAAATAATACTCAGGGTCATCTAAATTTTTTGCAGTGGTAACAATGGCTTCACTTACGTAGTAAACCGAATCATTTTCTTTTTTGGTTCGGGAAGCCTTAATTTTCATTCCATTTTGTTCAGTACGAGAATTAAATATTAATGCTTTTTTTGTTTTAAAATTATAGCGAATAGAATCGGGTTCTACTAAACTTTCTCCTTGTTTAAAAACAGGAGCTTGTGTGTAGCCCAAACTATCTTTAATTCCGAAAGCATAAATTTCACTTTTTTCATAGTTGATAATAATTTTACCAGCATTAATAGTCAACTCGCCATAAATTATTTCAGCTTCGTTGTATAAATACATCTGTTTTTCCTTGCGGTTAATTTTAATATAATCTGTAGCCTTATATTTTACAACATCAGAGAGTGCTTCTTTAATAGAAATAGAGTCTTTAGGGCGAATGGTATCTATTTTTTTGTTTGCCAAGTCATCAAACTTAGTAGATGCAGGCATGTCAAAAACTTTTTCTTCCGTAGTTGTTTTATCGGCTGGTACGGCAATACCTTTTTTAGGTAAGTCTTGCCCAAAGCATATATTATTGATAAACAATGCTAAAAGTGTTATAAAAAGTATATGTTTGCTCTTGGTACTCAACAATTTTAATTTTATAAAATTATGGCTTAGTTTTTGGAGTGTCAAACATACAACATATTTTTTGTGTATATTTAATTTTAATAAAATTTTAATAGCACAGATTTATCATTAAAAACAGACTTTATAAATGTATATTTTAAAACCGATAATTTTTATAGTTCTTTTTTCCTTCTTGTTTTTAGGAAGTGAAACGGGATTTGCTCAACAAAAAGACAAGTTTATTGTTGTTGTAGATGCTGGTCATGGAGGGCATGACCCAGGTAAGCATGCAAAAAATGGTTATAAAGAAAAAGTAGTAGCCTTAAAAATAGCCTTATTATTGGGGAAACAACTAGAGAAATATCCAGATATTAAAGTAATTTATACTCGTAAAAAAGACGTTTTTGTTGAATTGCGAGAGCGTGCTCGAATTGCAAACAAAGCAGATGCGGACTTGTTTGTATCCATACATTGTAATGCTCATCATTCTCAAGCAAGTGGAACCGAAACTTTTGTTGTTGGTGAAGGAAATACCCAGCGTAATCTGAACATTGCAAAAGAAGAGAATGAAGTGATCTTTCTAGAAGAAAATTATGAGGAAAACTACGAAGGGTTTGACCCAAACTCTCCAGAATCTTTAATGGCATTAACCATCATGCAAGAAGAATATGTAGAGCAGAGTTTGCTATTGGCCAGTTTGATACAAAAAAACTTTACCCATAAGTTGAAACGTAAAAGTAGAGGTGTAAAACAAGCTAGTTTGTGGGTAATGCACAACACATATATGCCAAGTGTATTGATTGAAACAGGATTTATAACTAATAAAGCAGAGGGTAAATATTTGGTGTCTTCAAAAGGACAAAATGAATTATCAAATGCAATAGCAACAGCTATTATTAAATATAAAAATACTTTACAAGGGGTAGAAGAAGAGGTTGAAGTTGTAAAATTAACGCCTCAAAAAAATAAATTGAACAGCGCAGATACAACTGATGTTAGATTTAAAGTGCAATTAGAAGCAGGTTCTAAAAAAATAGCACTGAAAGGATATAATTTCAAGGGAATGAAAAATTTATCACGCATCCAACAAGGGAAATTGTACAAATACTTTTCAGGCAATACGAGTGATTATAATACAGCGAAAAAAATACGTTTAGCAGCTATTAAAAAAGGTTATAAAACCTGTTTTGTTGTAGCGTATAAAAAAGGAAAACGTGTACCGTTAGCAACAGTTATTAAGCAATAATGACTCTTTTTTAAGGATGTATTTATTTAACGCATTAAGCGCAGATAAATTTTTTATTAGTCTAATTTTTTTACCAATAACCAAGCAGCGGCATTGTGGTTGTGTTTGATGTTTCGTAGAGCCTGTAGTGCCTCTTTTCTGTTTTCATAACTAGCATACACTATTTGGTGTAGTCCATACTTATTTACACCAATTTTTTGAGCTGCAAACCCTTCAGTTTGAAGTTGATTAATTTTTTTATCAGCATTTTCTTCAAAACGAAATGCGCCTGCAACAATATGGTAATTCCCTTTTTCTTTTACGGTAATTGGTAAAGAAGCTTCGGGTATTATAATAGGGTCTATAGTAAAAAAAGACGCTTGTTGGTAAGCCTTTTTAGTTGCTTTTATATTGATGTTTTCATTATGCTCAGCAACCTTTAGTTGTTGTGTATTTACATAATTGTTAGCAAAAAAAGCAAACATTACTAAACCAACAATAGCAATGGCAGCATATTTTAAATACGATCTTTTTTTGCGTGTTTCTGGAATAAAAGCAATAGGTTTTTTTTCTGTTACAGGTGTCACTATTTCTGCCACTTCTTTTTCTCGTAAAACAGGTGTTTTTACTGTTGTAGCTAATCCAAAAGAACGGGTTAAGTAATTTGTAGTTGTAGTAGCGGTAAACTGTAATTTACCATCGCTGTTTAATGAAAAATGTCCAATTTCAGATAAGTTTACATTTTCTCCAGCAATTAATTTTCCTTTTGTTTCAGCAACAAAATCGGCAATTTGTGCAACAGCATCTGCATAGGTGTTTTTCTGAATACTTACAATATGATTGGCTAATAAACCATCATTTTGTTGTAATTGCTCATTGAAGGTAACCTCTTTGTATGGAGGTGAAAAAACATGAGAAACAGCATGTATACTAGCACTTTTTTGATGTGTTAAAAAAGCCCCAAATTCAGGTATAATAACACATTCGTATCGGTAAAGTAAATCGCTAATATAAGTTGTTAATGCCATTTTTATATTTTTTTCTGTGTTAACAAAGTTACGGTTTTTATAAAAATAGAGGATAAGTTTATACATTAGTTATTAACAGTTGTATTTTTTTGTATCTTACATTTGAAAATCAGTATTTTATAATAGAAAAATAATTAAAAGGGAGTAACTCAGGTACTTCTGATGAAGAGAAAATATATGAATGAAGAAGATTTGTTATATACATTAGCCTTACAAAAAGCTTCAAAAATTGGTGACATTACCGCTAAAAAAATGATTCAGTACTGTGGATCACCAAAAGAAATATTTTTTTCTAAAGCTTCCTCATTGCAAACCATTAATGGTGTTGGAACGAATTTAACCCATTTTTTGAAAGATAAGTTGTTATTAAAAGCTGCCGAAAAAGAATTAAAATACATACAAGATAATCAATTAAAAACATACTATTTTGAAGATGAAAACTATCCTAGTCGTTTAAAAAACTGTATTGATGGTCCTATTTTATTGTTTGGAGCAGGGAATATCGATTTGCAAAAAACGAAAATTATTAGCATTGTGGGTACGCGAAACATCACGTCACATGGAAAAGCATTTTGTGAGCAATTGGTAGAAGATTTAAGTATTTTGAATCCATTAATTATTTCTGGTTTTGCATACGGAGTAGATATTACCGTACATAAGGCTGCTATTAAAAATAAGTTGCAAAACATTGGTTGTTTAGCACATGGATTGAATCAAATTTACCCTAAAGTACATAAAAAATACATGCATCAGGTGGAAGAAAATGGAGGTTTTTTAACTGAATTTTGGAGTACGAGCAGTCCTGAAAGGGAAAATTTTATTAAACGAAATCGCATTATTGCAGGAATATCTGAAGCTACTATTGTAATTGAAAGTGCAGCAAAGGGTGGTAGTTTAATAACCGCAGATATTGCTAATTCTTATAACCGAGAAGTGTTTGCTGTTTCAGGAAGACCTACCGATATATTTAGTGAAGGTTGCAACAATTTAATTAAACAGCAAAAAGCACAACTAATAAGTAGTGCTGCAGATGTTATTTACATGCTTAATTGGGATGTAAATAACCAAAAACAAAAAGTAATTCAACCACAATTATTTTTTGATTTAACTGAAACGGAAGAAAAAATAATTGCACATTTAAAGAAGCATGGTAAGGCACATTTAGATGCTATAGCTATAGCATGTCAAATACCAATTTACAGTTTATCAGGAACCTTATTAAATTTAGAGTTGAAAGGAATATTGCGCCCACACCCGGGTAAATATTTTGAAATTATTGGGTATTGATTTTATTAGAAGCATCAGTTTGAATGATAATTCTCTATTTTGTCTATTATCCTTGAGGTGGTTTTAGGGACCAGGATTTGGATTCAAACTATGTACGGCTTCAATTTCTGTTAAAATTTCTTCTGATAAATCAACATGAATACTTTCAATATTTTCTTGTAGCTGACTCATTTTTGTAGCTCCAATAATGTTACTGGTTACAAACGGTTGTTGGTTTACAAAGGCTAGCGCCAAATGTGTAGCGCTAATATTGTGTTTTTTAGCAATCGCTACATATTTTGCAATTGCTTTGGTGGCTTGCTCACTAGAATACCTGCTGTATCTTGGAAACAAACTAACCCTACCCACCGTGTTTTTATCTTCTAAATATTTACCAGAAAGTGTTCCGAATGCTAATGGAGAATAGGCTAGCAGCCCAATATTTTCTCGCATTGATATTTCTGATAATCCGTATTCATAGGTTCTGTTTAATAAGGAATATGGGTTTTGTATGGTTTGCATACGTGGTAATCCTGTTTTTGAAGCTTCTAAAAATTTCATCACTCCATAAGGCGTTTCATTAGATAAACCAACATGTCTTATTTTGCCTTCCTGTACAAAATCTTTTAAAACCGATAGAATCGATTCAAAATTATCTTGCCATTTTTCATTGGTGTCGTGTACATAATTGCGTTGCCCAAAAATATTTACATTACGTTCTGGCCAATGCAATTGATACAAGTCTATATAATCGGTTTGTAGGCGTTTTAAACTGTGCTCTAAAGCCAATCGTAAAATTTTAGGACTGTAACTTAAATCGTCACGAATCCAATCCATTCCTCTATTGGGACCTGCAATTTTAGATGCTAAAACAATTTCTTCTCTATTCTTGTTTTTTGCAAACCAACTACCTATATATTCCTCCGTTTTACCGCAAGTAGCAGCACTTGGAGGTACAGCATACATTTCGGCAGTGTCAATAAAGTTCACACCTTTACTTAGCGCGTAATTTAGTTGATCATGTGCATCTGCTTCGGTATTTTGATTACCGAATGTCATGGTACCTAAACAAATTTTACTTACTTTAATGTTAGTATTTGATAGTGTTGTATATTTCATTTTATAATGCCCGCGCAGGCGGGTATCTTTTTAAAATTGATGCAACATGATCTTCGTGTTGCGTTAGGCTATTGCTTCGTGATTATTTTACTTCGTTTAGTAGTTTGGTTACTTCGTCTAATTTTGGAGTTAAAATCACTTCAATTCTACGATTTTTTGCTTTTCCTTCTGCGGTATCATTACTAGTAATAGGTGCATATTCACTTCTTCCGGCAGCCGTTAAACTTTCGGGATTGATGTTTTTGTTTTTTTGTAAAATAGCAACAATTGCTGTTGCGCGTTTGGTAGATAAATCCCAGTTGTTTGCAATTTCTCCTTTTCCTTTCAAAGCATCATTATCGGTATGCCCTTCTATAAGAACTTTAATTTCTGGGTTTTGTGCTAAAACAGTTCCTAATTGGGTAACGGCTTTAATACCTTCTGTACCAACTTTCCAGCTTCCTGATTGAAATAATAATTTATTTTCCATAGAAACGTACACTTTTCCGTTGCGTTGTTCTACGGTTAACCCTTTTCCTTCAAAATGAGTTAAGGCTTTTGAAATGGCATTTTTTAAGCGTTTCATGTTCGCATCTTTTGCTGCTAATGCATTTTCTAGTTCGTTTACACGTTTAGATCTGGCAGCTAAAGTTGCTTGTAATTCGTCTGCTTTTTGAGCACGCATGTCCAATTCTTTTTGCAAATCAGCCAAACGTTTGCTTTCGGCAGTTAATGCTTTTTCTTTATCCTCTAATTGTTGTAATAGTGCTTTGTTTTTTGCTGATGTTTGTGCAATAGCAGTGTTACTACTTTGCTCTAACTTTTTATAAGCTGCTTTTAGCTCGTTACGCATTTTTTCTAAGTCGGCTAAATTGCTTGCTAAAGTAGCTTTGTCTCCTTTTAGCTTTTCTAAAATGGCTTGAGCATTTGCTAAATCGGTAGTTAATTTAGCTTTCTCTTCTTGGCAATCTTTGTTTTTATCGGCAATGGCACGTTTTTCTTTTTTCAATTTGGCGTATCTGCTTTCTAATTCGGTAAAATCTTTTTTAGATACACAAGATGTGATGCTTAATACTGATATTGCTGCTAAAATTATTGTTTTTTTCATATTTATTACCCGCACAGGCGGGTATCGGTTTTAATTTATAATTCTTTTTTTTAATATCGCTTAGCGATCTATTTCCACTACTATTGGGCAATGGTCTGAATGTTTGGCTTCAGGTAAAATGTATGCTCGTTTTAACCTTTCTTTTAATGGCTCTGAAACCATGGCATAATCCAATCGCCATCCTTTGTTGTTGTTTCGGGCGTTTGCACGATAACTCCACCAACTGTATTGATGCGGTTCACTATTAAAATAACGAAACGAATCAATAAAACCATTGTTGATGAAATTGCCTATCCATTTGCGTTCTTCGGGCAAAAAACCTGAAGTTTTTTGTAGCCCTTTCGGATTGTGAATGTCAATTTCTTGATGACAAATGTTATAATCGCCACAGATAATTAAATTCGAAATTTCTTTTTTCAACTCGGTAATATAGTTTTGAAAATCATCCATATACTTGAATTTGAACTCCAAACGAGCATCATTGGTGCCAGAAGGTAAATACAAACTCATGATGGAAATGTCATCAAAATCGATACGTAAATTTCGACCTTCAAAATCCATATAATCAATACCTGTACCATATTCAACATGGTTAGGTTTGGTTTTGGATAAAATGGCAACGCTAGAGTATCCTTTTTTTTTGGCACTATACCAATAATGATACGGATATCCAGCATCTTCAAAAACAGTTAAATCCAACTGTTCTTTATGGGCTTTGGTTTCTTGAATGCAAATAACATCGGGGTTTGCTTGTTGCAACCACTCAATGAATCCTTTTTTTAAGGCGGCACGAATACCGTTTACATTATAAGATATTATTTTCATGTTTATTTTCTGAAAAATTAATGGCTAAAATAAACAAGTCTTACTTAAAAACAGACTTTTTTGGGTGTTAAATATTTTATAAAATTACAGACAAGGGCGCATTTTGTTTTTTTAGTATATTTATACTTGAATTTCTCCTCATAAAACACTAATTTCGCTTAACGCCGAATATAAATAACCTGTACCAACTTATTCGGAATTAAAACGGATTCATGTTCTTAATAAGTTGGCTTTAATTTAAAAACGAAAAAATAATGAAAACTACGAACATTAAACAAGAAATAATAAATGCTTTTTAACTCAATAGATTTTGCAATATTTTTACCGATAGTATTTTTACTTTATTGGTTTGTTGCTAATAAAAAATTAAAATTTCAAAACTTTCTAATTGTTGTTGCAAGTTATGTGTTTTATGGCTGGTGGGATTGGAGATTTTTATCACTTATTTTATTTAGCACACTAGTTGATTAT
Organism: Bacteroidota bacterium; assembly: GCA_024280635.1. Classification (GTDB taxonomy): domain Bacteria; phylum Bacteroidota; class Bacteroidia; order Flavobacteriales; family Flavobacteriaceae. The sequence goes on from JAJRPS010000065.1 coordinate 101,442, forward strand.
GCAATAGGTCGAAAATTATTAAATGAAGAAAACCAAACCAAAAGAAAGATACTACTTTGGACAAGTTTAGTTGTTAATCTTGGTTTCCTTGGTTTTTTTAAATATTATAACTTCTTCTTAGACAATTTTGTAGAAGCATTTAGTTTCTTTGGATACCCAATAAATCCACAAGGATTGAATATTATTTTACCCGTTGGAATTAGTTTTTATACTTTTCAAACGCTTAGTTACACTATTGATGTTTATAGAAAGAAACTTGAACCAACCAAAAATTTTATTGCTTTTATGGCATTTGTAAGTTTCTTTCCTCAATTAGTTGCTGGTCCAATTGAAAGAGCAACTAATTTATTACCGCAGTTTTACAAAAAAAGAAATTTTGAATATGACAGGGCAGTAGATGGATTAAGACAGATATTGTGGGGATTGTTTAAGAAAATTGTAATTGCAGACAATGCAGCACAATTAGCAAATGAAATATTTAACAATTCAGCAGACTATTCGGGTAGTACATTGGTTTTAGGTGCTTTATTTTTCACATTTCAAATTTATGGTGACTTCTCGGGTTATTCAGATATAGCAATTGGAACATCAAGATTATTTGGATTTAATTTAATGCAAAACTTTAATTTCCCATATTTTTCAAGAGATATTGCAGAATTTTGGAGACGTTGGCATATTTCTTTATCCACTTGGTTTAGAGATTATCTATATATTCCATTAGGTGGTAGTCGTGGCAGCACTTGGATGAAAGTTAGAAATACATTTATAATATTTGTAGTAAGTGGATTTTGGCATGGTGCAAATTGGACTTTTATAGCTTGGGGCGCTTTGAATGCTTTGTATTTTATGCCTTTATTATTGCTTGGTAAAAATAGAGTAAACACTGATACAGTTGCTGAAGGAAAATATTTACCTTCGCTCAAAGAGTTTTTTCAAATAGGAATTACATTTGGCTTAACTATTTTGGCTTGGGTGTTTTTTAGAGCTGAAAACATCAGTCATGCTTTTACTTATTTATCAACTATTTTTTCAAAATCTTTAATTTCTATTCCTCATTTTCAAGGTATGGGACACGGTTTAGAAACGATTATTTTAATAATGATTTTCATGATTGTAGAATGGATAGGTAGAAACGAACAATTTGCAATTGAAAAATTGGGTTTTCAGTGGAAAAGACGATATAGGTATGTTTTATATTACTCTATTATTATGATAATCTATTTATACGGAGGAGAACAACAACAATTTATTTATTTTCAATTTTAAAGTGGTTTTATGAACAAATTTATATCAAAACTGTTTCTTTTTATATTACCTTTTATTTTGGCTTTTTTTTCAATGGAGTTACTATTACGAAAGATACCAAATGATTATAGATACAAATCGGAATATTTATCTAGTAATTCAGATAATATTTCTAAATTGTTTTTAGGTAGTTCTCATTCATATTTTGGTATTAACCCAGATTTTATCTCAGGAAATGCATTTAATGCAAGCCATATCTCACAATCAATTGATATAGACTATGAAATTATTAAAAAATATGATAATTGGGATGATTTAAAATTTATAATAATTCCAATTGATTATTTTACATTATTTTCAAGATTATCAAATGGAGTAGAATATTGGAGAATAAAAAATTACAATTTGTATTACAATATGAATTTGTCAAATAAACTATCTGATAACTTTGAATTGCCAAATTCAAGTTTAAAATCTAATTTACAAAGAATATCCTCCTACTATATTAAAGGAAACTCTTCATTAACTTGTTCTAAATTTGGTTTTGGTACTAACTATACTGATACTTTAGATTTAGTAAAAACATGAGAAACTGCTGCTCTAAGACATACTCAACAAGATTTATCTTTATTAAACAAAAATTTAAAAATATTAGAAGATATTGTACAATATGCACTAAAAAATAATGTGGAAGTATTATTTTATACAAGTCCAGCCTATAAAACATATGTTTCTAACTTAAACAAAAAACAACTTGATTTAACGATAAAAACAGTATCCAAAATAGCATCTATTTATAAAAACTGTACCTATTTCAACTTACTTCAAGATAGAAATTTTACATCGATTGATTTTAGAGATGCAGACCACTTAAATCATAAAGGAGCAAAAAAATTATCGCTAATAATTAATGATTTATTATCTGATTTAGAAGTTCGAAATCACAATAAAGCGCATAAATCATTGGGCAATAATAAGTGATAAATCGAAAATGAAGCACTTTTAAATCTGCAAATACACTTGTGTAGAACGCTCTAAGCCAAATCTTTCAAAAAAATAAGCACTTCACCTATAATGTAGCAATAGCTTTTTCGGCACATTTTTCACCATCAATAGCAGCAGAAATAATCCCTCCTGCATAACCAGCACCTTCACCACAAGGATACAAACCTTTAATTTGTAAATGCTCAAAAGTAATTTTATCTCTGGGTATGCGTACAGGAGATGAAGTACGTGATTCGGGCGCATGTAAAACGGCATCATTGGTTAAATAACCACGCATGGTTTTGCCAAATGCTTTGAATCCTTCTCGCAAGGTTTCATGTATGAATTTAGGAAAAACCGTTCGTAAATCGACAGATGTTATCCCTGGAGCATAAGAGGTTTTAGGTAAACTGCTGGATATTTTATTTTGTGTAAAATCGACCATGCGTTGTGCGGGTGCAGTTTGGGTTTTACCACCTTCTAAAAAGGCTTGTTGCTCTATTTGTTTTTGAAATTCCAATCCTGCAAGCGGTCCAAATTTTTGAAAAGGCGCAAAATCTTCTAAGCGTAATTCTACTACAATCCCTGAATTTGAAGTGGGTTGATCTCGTTTTGAGGGTGACCATCCGTTGGTAACAATTTCTCCAGGAGCAGTAGCACAAGGGGCAATTACACCACCAGGGCACATGCAAAAAGAGTACATGCCACGTCCGTTTACTTGCTTTACAATACTGTATGGAGCAGGTGGTAAATACTCGCCACGGGTTTCGCATTTGTATTGTATTTGATCTATTAAATTTTGACTGTGCTCAATACGCACCCCTAAAGCAAAAGGTTTTGCTTCAATAAAAATTTCTTTTAGGTGGAGTAATTCGTAAATATCTCTAGCCGAATGACCTGTAGCTAAAATTAACTTTTTACTGGCATATTTATCTCCATTTTGTAAGGTAACTCCTGAAATTTCTTCGTTTTTTATTATTATATCAGTAACACGTGCATTAAAAATCACTTCGCCACCGTTTTCAATAATGGTATTTCTAATATCAGCAATAATTTTAGGTAGCTTGTTGGTGCCTATATGTGGGTGTGCATCAATTCGTATTTTTGGAGTCGCTCCAAAACCAACGAGTAAATCTAAAATCCGATTGACATCTCCTCTTTTTTTAGAGCGTGTGTAGAGTTTTCCGTCGGAATAGGTTCCTGCGCCACCTTCGCCAAAACAATAATTAGAATCGGGGTTTACAACATGATCTTGATTGATTGCTTTTAAATCTCGCCTGCGTGCTTGTACATCTTTACCACGTTCTAAAACAATGGGTTTTTTTCCCAATTCAATACAACGCAATGCAGCAAATAAACCTGCGGGACCTGCGCCAACAATGAGTATTTCTTCTTGGTTGCTTACATTTTTATAATTGGGTAAATCAATTGTTTTTTGCACAAATTCTTCATTGGTGAATACCAAAACTTTTAAATTAATTTTGGTTGCTTTTTGGCGTGCATCAATAGAGCGTTTTAAAATTTCTATATGTGTAATTTCTGATATTGGAATACCACTAAAACGTGCTACTTTTTTAGTTAATAATTCTGTTGTTGCGGCTTCTTTTGGCGAAACGACTAATTGAAATTGGTGTTGCATGCTTTATATATTTATGGCGAAGATAATATTTATAATTCAGTCAATATTCTTTCTGTAAAAATATTGCTATAAAATGATGCGATGCAAGTATTATTTATATCTTTGGTCACAGAGCGACAGCCATAAAAAACAAACCTTTATGTAGATTTTAGAATAGTTATTAACGTTTTTTTTAGCAGATTTATTTACTTATGAATTTTCAAAACCCGAACATCCTCTATGCATTATTTGCCTTAGTCATCCCGATTATAGTGCATCTTTTTCAGCTTCGTAAGTTTAAGAAAACACCGTTTACCAATGTAAAATTTTTGCAAGAACTGGTGTTGCAAACCCGTAAAAGTTCACAAATAAAAAAGTGGCTACTTTTAGTAACGCGTATGCTAATATTTACCTGTATTGTTTTGGCTTTTGCACAACCTTATTTTAATAAAAAAACACGTATAAATGAAGAAAAGGAAACTATAGTTTATTTGGATAATTCTTTTAGCATGCAAGCAAAAGGTGTAAACGGAGAGCTGTTTAAAATTGCTGTACAAGAGTTGTTACAACATTTTAATAATGACGAAAAAATTACGGTGCTTACCAATACCAAAACCTATAAAAACACGACGCTATCGGCAATAAAAAATGATTTGATAGCCTTGAAGTATTCGCCTACACAATTGCCGTATAAAACAGTAGTTTTAAAAGCAAAACAATTATTTGATGTTAAAAAAAATGCTGTAAAACGATTGTTGATGATTTCTGATTTCCAGAAAACAAATGCATTAGATACTTCTTTTTTTAGCACAAATTACAATGCAAATTTAATACAAGTTGCTCCGGTATCGGTAAAAAATGTGCGTATTGATTCGGCCTATTTTAGTACTAAAAATACGAATACAATAACGCTTAATGTGATGTTAGCGCAGCAATCATCCGAAGAAAAAAACATTCCAATATCGGTATTTAACAACGATACTTTAATTAGTAAAACATCGGTTTTGATGTCAAAATTAAAGGATATTGTTCCGTTTGATTTGCCTTTAAATAAAGCTTTAAATTTAAAAATTACTATTGACGATGGTAATTTAGGTTTTGATAATACCTTATATATTACTAAAAACATTCCTGAAAAGCTGCAAGTATTAACAATTGGTACAGCGGAGAATAATCGGTTTTTAGCAAAAATATTTACGGAAGATGAATTTGTATTTACACAAAATACGCCTAAAAATATAGCGTATAATGCATTTGAAAATCAGCATTTAATTGTGTGGAATGAAATTGAAAATCCGTCAGCAGCATTGGTTCAAAACACCAATCAATTTACTGAAAATGGGGGAGTAGTGGTTTGTATACCTGCAATAAAAATAAATACTACGGTGTATAATACTTTAGTGTCTTCTGTCTTTAAAGCCGAAAACACAAATAAAACACGCTTGACAAAAATTAATTTTTCACATCCTATTTTTAGTCAAGTTTTTGAAAAGAAGATTGCTAATTTTCAGTTTCCAACTTTTAAAAAACACTATGAGCTGCAAAATTATCAATCGGTTATTTTGAGTTTAGAAAATGGGAATCCGCTTTTGGTAAAAAAAGGGAATTACTATATTTTTTCGGCAGCATTAAATACTGATAATTCCAATATAAAACAAGCGCCATTAGTAGTGCCAACACTTTATAATATAGCAAAAAGCAGTTTAAAAAGCAATACGAAGTACTATACAATTGGAAAGCAAAATCATATTGATATAGCTGTAAAATTGAATAAAGACGCCGTTTTACACCTTACAAAAAGTAATTTTGATTTTATCCCGTTACAGCAAATAAAAGCAAATAAAGTAAGTATTGAAACGGAAGAAAACCCAACACAAGCAGGTATTTATACGGTTACAAATGCTCCTGGAAACGATGTGTTATTGGCGTATAATTACGATAGAAACGAAAGCATTTTGGAATATTACAATCTTGAAAAGTTAAAAAACAAATATATTAGTAACAGTACATCCGTAGCTAAGAGTATTGAAAAAATAAATTCAATGCATAAAGTGTCTTCTGTTTGGAAATGGTTTGTTATTTTTGCGGTAGCGTTTTTACTTATTGAACTACTCATTTTAAAATATTTTAAATGAATCTCCTGATAAAATCAGCAACAATATTTGATCAAACAAGTATACATCACCAAAAAACGAAAGATATTCTTATCGAAAATGGTGTCATTACCGCTATTGAAAATACGATTTCCAATACGAATAATTATAAAGAAGTTAAATTAGAAAACTTACACCTTTCTCAAGGTTGGTTTGATAGCTCAATATGTTTTGGAGAACCTGGTTTTGAAGAACGTGAAACTCTAGCAAATGGATTGCAAGTAGCGGCAAAAAGTGGTTTTACACACATTGCAGTAAATCCAAATACCAACCCAATTATTGATAACAATACGGTAGTTACTTTTATTAAAACTAAAAGTGAACAGCATGCGGTAAATGTATATCCTATTGGGGCGTTAACTAAAAATAGTGCAGGTGTTGATTTGGCGGAGTTGTATGATATGCAACAAGGAGGGGCAATAGCTTTTGGCGATTATGACCATGCTGTTGAAAATCCTAATTTGCTAAAAATAGCATTGCAATACACACAAAGTTTTGATGGATTGGTGCTTTCTTTTCCGCAAGAAAATAAAATTGCAGGAAAAGGAATTGTAAACGAAGAGGAAACTCAAACGCGATTAGGTTTAAAAGGAATTCCTAGTTTAGCAGAAGAATTACAGGTAGCCCGTGATTTATTTTTATTGGAATATACAGGAGGTAAATTACATATACCTACTATTTCTACAGCAAAAGCGGTACAATTAATTGCTGAAGCAAAAGCAAAAGGATTACAAGTAACCTGTTCGGTAGCTATAGCAAACTTAGTGTTAACCGATGCTAAGTTGACGGAATTTGATACGCATTATAAGCTATTGCCACCGTTGCGTACACAAACCGATTGTGATGCACTTATTGCGGGTTTAAAAGAAGGAGTAATTGATTTTGTAACCAGTAACCATAACCCAATTGATTACGAGTTTAAAAACATTGAATTTGATCATGCACAGTACGGAAGTATTGGTTTAGAAACCGCTTTTGGAGTGTTGAATACTATTTTTTCTACAGAAGATGTAATTGTATTATTAACACAAAACAAAACAGTTTTTAAAGTGCCGACTACTAAAATTGAAGTAGGAAAAAAAGCAGTATTGACACTTTTTAACCCGAAAGAAAATTACACTTTTACTAAAAAGGATATTTTATCAACTTCTAAAAACAGTTGTTTTTTAAATACTAAAATAAAAGGTAAAGTGTACGGAATTTATAATAATAAACAATTGATTTTAACAGATGTCAACAACTAATACTTCTAATACTTCCAACGGGAAAACTGCCGCTTTTGTAGCGTATTTGACTATTATAGGAACAATAATCGCTTTTTTTATCAATTTTGACGATAAAAATAAGTTTGCCTATTTTCATATTCGTCAAGCATTAGGGTTATATATTACCTTTTTTATATTGGCTTATTTTGTAGGCTATTTTGATAGTTGGTTGATTTCTGGTCCTTTTTATGTATTCTTTATTATGTTGTGGTTTTATGGTTTCACATCTGCTTTAAGTGGCACTACAAAGCCAGTACCTTTACTAGGAGAGCACTATCAGAAACTATTTAATATGATTGGCGAAAACGCTTAATTATATATAATGTACTCCAAAAAAAAACAGGACAACACACACATCAACATTAATTAACAAGATTTTACATGAGCAATTTATCATTACAATACATAACAAGACCTGCAAAAGACACTACTAAAAAAGCACCTTTATTATTATTGCTACACGGTTATGGGAGCAATGAAGAAGATTTATTTTCTTTTGCGAGCGAATTACCAGAGGAGTATTTTATTGTTTCGGCACGTGCGCCCTATAATTTGGAACCTACAGGTTATAGTTGGTATGATATTTATTTTACCGAAACTGAAAAAGTTTCTAATACTAAAGAGGCGATAATTTCAAGAGATACTATTGTAAAATTTATTGATGAATTGATAGCAACTTACCCTATTGATGCTAAAAATGTTAATTTGTTAGGGTTTAGTCAAGGTACTATTTTAAGTTATGCGGTGGCATTATCATATCCGGAAAAAATAAAAAATATAGTGGCGTTAAGTGGTTATATTAATGAGGATATGCTAATTGAAGGTTTTGAAAAGAAAGATCACAGTCATTTGGATTTTTATATTTCTCATGGTAGTGTAGATCAGGTAATTCCGAATTTTTTAGCCAATAAAGCTCCTGAGTTTTTGAGTAAATTAGAAATTAAAAATTCCTACCGAGAGTTTCCGGTAGGGCACGGAGTGGCTCCTCAAAATTTTGAAGAATTTAAGCAATGGTTAATTGAGAAGCTGAAAGCTATTTAATTAATTTAATGATTTTTGGATATAGAATTTTATTATCCCTTTTATTGATTAATATAGCAAATACAATAGGTAGTATTAAGTTTATAAGATAAAGAGACATTGCAATAGAAATGAATATTTTAAAATTGTTATGCATTAGTTTACCTAAAATCCCCATTATCATAAATGTATATGTAAATAATGAATATACAATTTGAAAATTTATGATGTTTATGCCTACAATATGAGCAGATTTAATTTTATTCTTATTGGTAATCCAAATAATCAAAGGCAAAATAATGTTTCCTAGAGGCATTACTAAACCTGCTAATACGGACAAGTGCAGTATTGCTAAAACCGAATCATCTTCCGTTTTGTTATATTCCATCAATTCTTCGATGGGTACTTCTAAAGCATCACAAATTAATCTTAGTGTTTTTCCGCTGGGTTCATTAGAATTATTTTCAATTCGCTGAATAGTCCTAACATTTATGGAGGCTATCTCTGCTAAATCCTCTTGTGTTATCCCTTTTTGTTTTCTTAAATCTTTAATTTTAAGTCCGACAGTAGTTTTCATAAGTTTTACTAATATTTTAAAGCAAAATTACTTGATCATCTGGCAAAATGATATCGGTAAATAGAAGACATTTTACCGACATTTGAGTCATAAATGCCGATAAACATACTACTTCGTCACATCAAACGGATATAAAAAAGACTCTGCCAACTCAAAACTAATGGTTTTATCATCATTATAAAATACTTTAATTAGTATTTGACCCCAATATTTACCATCGGTAAAATCAGCAATTACCCATTTATGGTTTAACATTTTTACACTGTTAATCATCATTCTATCTCCACCCATTGGGTCATAAGGAATTAGTGGATTGCCTCCTTTTTTTAAGTTTAAATCAATTAATTGATCTTGGATGTGTTGGGTTAAAGTTTTGTAATCAATACCTTCTTTGTATAAGTATTCAATAGCATATGGGTCATCAGCTAATGAAAAGCTGCTTTTTTCCATGACATCAATGCGTAATTGCCCAATTGTGTCTTGGTATTTCTGAACTTTTGAGGTCAGTCGGTTTTCTAATTTCTCAATTTTCACATCGCGGTGTTTGAGTTCTTTTTTCATATTGACTACAAAAAATAATAACACTAACGCAGTTAATAAAAATAGGTATAAAAACAGTTGTCTTTTCATTTTGTTCAAGTTATAGGGTTATGGATAACATATCGTACGTCAAAAATACGTTTTTTGGTAAACTTTTTTGCACTTCTTCATGAAAACCTAGTAAATGACTTACATGTGTTAGATATGCTTTTTTAGGATTCACTAATTGGATAAAATCCAACGCCTCTTGTAAAGAAAAATGCGAATGGTGTTCCTCTTTTCGTAGGGCATTAACCACTAAAACATCAAGTTTTTTTAGTTTTTTAACTTCGGATGTGTGCATTGTTTTTACGTCCGTTAAATACGCAAAATTTTGAATTCTAAATCCGAATATTGGTAATTGACCATGCATTACTTCAATAGGTGTGATTTTAATGTCTTTTACATAAAAATCGATATTGTTTTCAATTGTATTTATGGTTAATGTAGGTGCTCCAGGGTATTTGTTTTCGGTTTCAAAAATATAAGCAAACCGTTGCTGTAATGACGATAAAACTCTTTGAGAAGTATAAATGGAAAATACACCTTGTTTAAAGTAAAATGGACGTACATCATCTAAACCTGCCGTATGGTCAGAATGTTCATGGGTAAATAATAATCCATCGATGTGTTTTGGATTTGCACGAAGCATTTGTTGTCTAAAATCGGGTCCGCAATCAATAATAAGTATGTTGTCATTAATTTCAATCAATACTGAAGATCGCAAGCGTTTATCTTTACTATTATCACTTAAGCATACAGGATGTTTGCTTCCAATTACAGGAATGCCTTGTGAAGTACCAGTACCCAAAAATGTGATTTTCATGCTCTTTTTTTTGAAAACTATTTAATAACGATACAATAATAACTAAAATTACTTCTTTTTGGGGCTAAAATTTTAATAAAAATAGATTAAAAGCACTTTTATAGTGGCATATAAAAAGCGTACTCTCATTTTTTTATCTTATATTTAAGTCCTTTTAAAGGATGTGTGTATGAATCAAGATAAAACAGATGAATTACTAGATAAGTTAGATTTACTTTTAAAAAGACAAGTCTATTTTGCAAAAGAAATTAATGCAGTAAAGCGAGATATTGCGGCAATGCAAATAACGCGTAGTGCGGAAAATATAGCAAATGAAGTTACTGATTCCAAAACTAAAAATGAAAAAATAACAGTACAAAATCAAAAAGCATTATCATCAAAGGTAGAGGTAGTAGCCAAACCGTCAAAACCTTCTCTATTTGAAAGCTTAAATATTCCAAGTAAAAAAGCAGATTTTGAAAAATTTATTGGAGAGAATCTGATTAATAAAATCGGAATTTTAATATTGGTAATTGGAGTTGTTATTGGCGCAAAGTATTCTATTGAAAACGATTTAATAAGTCCGCTTACTCGTATTGTTTTAGGATATTTATCGGGTATAGGTTTATTAGGTTTTGGAATGAAGCTAAAAGTAAAATATGAAAATTTTTCAGCAGTATTGGTTAGTGGTGCTATGGCAATACTTTATTTTATAACCTTTGCGGCACATAGTTTTTATGGTATTTTACCGTTGAATATTACCTTTATATTAATGACTCTTTTTACGGTGTTTACGGTAACTGCAGCATTACATTATAAAAAGCAAGTAATAGCAATTATTGGTTTAGTAGGAGCGTACGGAGTGCCATTTTTATTGAGTACGGGTTCTGGTAGGGTAGATATATTGTTTAGTTATATGTTATTAATTAACATTGGTATTTTAGTGGTTTCGGTAAAAAAGTACTGGAAACTATTGTACTATTTTTCCTTTGTAAGTACCTGGTTAATTTTTATAGCTTGGTTTGTAGGGGATTATCAAACGGATCAACATTTTGTATTAACATTAATATTTGCAAGCCTTTTCTTTATCATTTTTTACGCAACAACATTGTCGTATAAACTAATTAATAATGAGGAATTTGTAAAGCAAGATGTCGTTTTAATGCTGTCCAATTCGTTTATTTATTTCGGATTAGGATTAGCTATTTTAAACACACATTCAATAGGAAAAGGTTATTTAGGGTTATTTGCATTGGCTAATGCGATACTCCATTTTGCTATTAGCATATACTTATACAAGCGTAAATTAGCCGATAAAAACTTATTCTATCTTATAGTAGGCTTGGTATTGCTTTTTGTAACCATAGCCGTTCCAATTCAATTAGATGGTAATTGGGTAACACTTTTTTGGGCAATAGAAGCTGCATTGTTATTCTGGATAGGACGAACAAAAACAGTTTCTTTTTATGAAAAAATGGCATATCCAATGTTGGTAATTTCGTTTGTAAGTTTCTTACAAGATCGTAGTATGGTTGGGCAATTTGGGATAGATAAAACTCCAATTTTTAACACCAATTTTTTATATACATTTTTATTTGCGTTAATTATAGGAAGTATTGTATATGTGAGTCTTCAAAAAAAATATATTGCACCAAAATTTGTAAAAAATATATATGGGTGGATACTTACCGCATTACCAATAGTATTATTGTTGGTAGTATATAATTTGTTTAGAACAGAAATTGGCGTGTATTTTGAAAGTTTAGTAACCACATCAAAAATTTTAACCAGTACAGAAGGTTATGAACAATATGCGTACAATTACAACTGGTATCATTTTAACGGTTTGTGGCAACTCAATTACACCTTTTTATTTATTGCTATAGTAGCTTTTTTAAATGCTAAAAAAATTAAAAAAACGTGGTTGTCATGGAGCGTTTTAGGGGCGTTAGGCTTAATATTAATTCTGTTTTTAACAAGAGGGTTATACATGTTAAGTGATTTACGAGAAAGCTATATACAGCAAAATTCACCCTATTTTACGCTTGGTGTTTCAGCAATAGTAATGCGTTATATTTCTTTTATTTTTGTTGGGATAGCGTTGTATAGTGCTTATCATTTTATTATAAAAATTGAAGCCAATAAAAAATGGAAAAAGTTATTTTTAGTAGCACTTCATGTACCTGTTTTATGGATTGTAAGTAGTGAGCTCATACATTGGTTGGATATAGCGGGTAGTGCAAACAATTACAAGTTAGGGTTGAGTATTTTATGGGGAATATATGCATTATTATTGATTGCATTCGGGATATGGAAAAACAATAAAATATTAAGAATAGGAGCAATCGGCCTATTTGGGATAACCTTAGTGAAATTATTTTTCTATGATATTATTCATTTAAATACAATCTCTAAAACCATCGTTTTCGTATCGTTGGGGATATTATTACTCATCATTTCCTTCTTATACAACAAATACAAACACAAAATCACCAATGAATAAGCAAACTTATATAGTAACTATATTTCTTATTTTTATAGGTATATTTTCTTTTGCACAAATGAAAGAATATACCTACAAACGAAAAATAAAAGGTGTTGAAAAACAATGGCATCACATGCAATTACCCAATGCTATTTTTAATGAAGTGAATACCAATATGGCAGATATTCGTATCTACGGTATAACGGCAACTGATACTATTGAAGCACCTTATGTGTTAAAGCAATTAAAAGCAGAAAATAAAACCATAAAAATGCCTTTTGAAACACAGAACAAAGTATATAACGAAAATGGATATTTTTACACTTTTATAGCTAAAAAAGCACAAGAAATTAATCAGTTGCATCTAAATTTTGAAAAAGATAATTTTGATTGGAAAATAAAACTAGAAGGAAGTAATGATGGAAAACAATGGTTTACTATTGTTGATGATTATCGTGTGGTAGCCATAAATAATGAAAACGTTGCGTATCAATTTACCAATATTGTTTTTCCGAAATCGAAATACAGTACTTATCGATTGGTTGTAAAAACAGATGAAGATCCCCAATTAAGTACAGCAACATTTAATCTTAAAACAAAAAAAGAAGGTAAATTACGTCAGTATATAATTAGTAGTCAAAGTGTTAAAAACGATAAAAAAGCAAAACAAACAATAGTTAGTATTGATTTGGAAGAAAAAGTAGCCATCAATAGTCTGCATTTAGATATTAAAAATACTACGGATTATTATAGACATTACACCCTATCCTATTTAAGCAGTCGTTTTAAAACAGAAAAAGGGTGGATTGAAAACTATACAACCATTACCAGTGGGGTATTGAGTTCTTTATCAGCTAATACAATTGTATTTAATACTGTAATAGCTAAAAAAATAAAAATTGTAATACACAATCAAGACAATGCTCCATTAAAAATAAGCTCCAATATTTGTTCAGGATACGTATATCAATTAACCGCTCGATTTGATGAGAAAGCCAAATATTTTCTAGTAAACGGTCGTAAAAATGATAACCCTCCAAAATACGACATTGTACGCTTTGGCTCTAAAATACCTACCACTGCCACAATGTTAAAATTAGGAGAAGTATCTAAAATTAAAAATAAAGAAGTAGAAAAATCACAACCGCTATTTATCAATAAAATGTGGTTATGGGCAGTCATGTTTGTCATCATAGGACTATTAGGATGGTTTTCTGTAAAAATGATGCGTGACAAGTAAATAAATAGGTATTTCGTTAAAAATTAGAGGAATTATTTCGCTGGTGTAAAAAAAAATGAGTTTTAAGGCAAAAAGCATACAACTTTTTTTTTAAATAACTGGTTATATTTATCATGTATGCAATTTTTTCTTATTCTTAATTTTGTAGAGTAATAAAAAAGATGATATGAAAAAGTTAGTAATATTAGGAGCAGGTACGGCAGGTACAATGATGGCAAATCATTTGGTGTCAAAATTACCAAAGTCAGATTGGGAAATAACAATTATAGACCAGTATAAAACACATTATTATCAACCAGGGTTTTTATTTTTACCATTTGATACTTATACCGAAGATCAGGTGAAAAAAGAAGGTAAAAAATTTATTCCTAGTGGAGTAAAATATGTTCAAAAAAAGATAGAACAGATTTACCCTGATGAAAATAAAGTAGTTTTAGAAGCAGATGAAACTGTAAACTACGATGTTTTAATTGTAGCTACAGGTTCTAAAATAGCACCAGATGAGGTAGAAGGTATGAAAGGTGAAAATTGGCATAAAAATATTTTCGATTTTTATACTTTTGAAGGAGCGTTAGCTTTGCGTAATAAATTACGTAATTTTAAAGAAGGAAAATTAGTAGTACACATTACTGAAATGCCTATAAAATGTCCCGTAGCACCTTTAGAATTTGCTTTTTTAGCAGATACGTATTTTAAGAAAAAAGGAATTAGAGATAAAGTTCAAATCACTTACGTAACACCGTTAGATGGAGCTTTTACAAAAGAAAAATGTTCAAAATCATTAAGTTATTTGTTAAAAGAAAAAAATATTGACATTGTAACTGATTTTGCGATCGAGCATGTAGATAATGAAAATAATAAAATAGTAGATTATGTAGATCAAGAAGTAGCGTATGATTTATTGGTAACAGTACCAACAAATATGGGAGATGCTGTTATTGAACGCTCAGGAATGGGAGACGATTTAAATTTTATTCCAACCCATCATCATACATTGCAATCATTAGCGCATGAAAATGTATTTGTAATAGGAGATGCTACTAATGTGCCCGCTTCAAAAGCAGGTTCAGTAGCACATTTTCAAGCGGAAACATTAACGGATAATATCTTATTATATATTGATAAAAAATCATTAAAAGAAGAATTTGATGGACATGCAAATTGCTTTATAGAAACAGGAAATAACAAAGCATTGTTGATAGATTTTAACTATACACAAGAACCCGTAAGAGGAACTTTTCCAATCCCCGGTATCGGCCCTATGTCTTTGTTAAAAGAAAGTACATTAAACCATTGGGGTAAATTAGCCTTCAGATGGATTTATTGGAATATGCTATTGAAAGGAATTCCAATACCAATGGTAGGAAGAAATATGTCAACAAAAGGAAAGAAAATATAAATTCAAAATAAAGATTAAAAAATAATTTTATGGAAAATGTAAACAGAAATGAACAAGGATATTTAACAGATTTTTCTCAATGGACAAAAGAAGTTGCTCAAGAGATAGCAACGGAACAAGAAATTGGAGAATTAACCGATAAACACTGGGAGGTAATTGAGTATCTTCAAGAAAAAAATAAAAATGAAGAGCCACTTTCTATTAGAGGAATTAAAAAGAGTGGGGTAATTAATATAAAAGAATTTTATGCATTATTTCCAGGAGGACCCTTAAAAATGTCAACCATGGTAGCAGGTATACCGAAACCTAAAAGTTGTATTTAAACCTTATAAATAAGTAATTATGGGAAAAACAAAAGTAAAAAAAATGCTATTCATTCTTTCTAAAGCAACATTAGAGAATGTATACGCAGCTTTTATTATGGCAAATGGAGCCAGAATGGAAGGTATTGATTCTGAAATATTTTTCACGTTTTTTGGATTAGAAGCTATCCAAAAAAACAAATTAAAAGATTTACGTGTAGCTACAGTAGGAAATCCAGCAATGCACATGCCTACAATGTTAGGAGGCTTACCAGGAATGGAAGCCTTTGCAACCAAAATGATGAAAAAAGAAATGGAGAAGTTAGATATGCCTCCAGTAGATGAGTTTCTTGAAATTCTTTCCGATTCAGGTTGTAAACTTTGGGCTTGTAAACTAGCTGTAGAAATGTTTAAACTAAAAGAAAAAGACTTAATTGATGAGTTAGACGGTATTTTAACTATTGGCGATTTTTATGGTCAAGCAGATGTAGACGGTTGTCAAATTGTATACATCTAAAATAAAAGCAATTTAAACAGAAAATAACCTTAAGAAATTAAGGTTATTTTTGTTTGTGAAAACCTCAAAATAAATTGGTATATTGAGCAAAAATAAAAGATGTTAAAATGAAAAAAATAATTTCCATAATTGCTGTATTTTTAATACTATCAGCAAACGCACAGCAGCAGCAGCAAGAGCAACAACAACTAACCCTAAAAAAAGCAGTTTTAGGCTATAATTACGGATTGTATCCTAAAAGCATGTCGGTATTGCAATGGGCAGATGATGCCACATATTCTTATGTAAAAGATGGTGCATATGTGCTAAAAAATATTGAAAAAAATACCGAATCAAAAATTGATTTGTCAGTCTTTCAAAAAGTATTCCCTACACTAAAAAGTTTGCCAAGAGTGTCAGAAATTAAAAACAGTTTCATGACATTTATGTACAACGGTAAATATGCCGTATACAATTACAAAACTAAACAAAAAGTAAGTGAAACGGCAGTGCCAAAAGAAGCAGCAAATACAAGCTTTAATCAGCAATCAAAAGCAGTAGCCTATACTATTGATAATAATTTATACATTGCAACACCAACAAAAATAAAAACGGCAATCACTCAATTTACGGATACTAATATTACCGCAGGTCAAGCCATTCATCGTTTTGAGTTTGGCATTTCAAAAGGAATGTTCTGGTCGCCAAAAGGAAATTACATAGCCTTTTATCAAAAAGACGAAACCAATGTAGGCACTTACCCAATAGTAGATGTAACCACCTATCCAGCCACTGTAAAAGAAATTAAATACCCAATGGCAGGACAAGGAAGTGAACAAGCAAAAATAGGAATATACAGCCTAAAAACAGGAAAAACCACCTATCTTGATATTGATACAGAAGATGAACATTACCTAACAAATCTTACTTGGACACCAGACGAAAAAGGAGTTTTATTAGCAGAAGTAAATAGAGGTCAAAACCATTATGCATTAAATTTTTATAGCATTAAAAAAGGGAAATTAAAACATACCATATTAGAAGAAAAAAATAACCGTTGGGTAGAACCTGAAAATGAAGCCGTATTTTTACCTAACAGTAAAACCAAATTTTTATGGCTAAGTGAACAAGACGGATTCAAAAACCTATACCTTTATAATACTAAAAAAGCAGGAGGAACACAAATAACTCATTTTAAATTTGTTATTAAATCCATATTAGGATTTGATAAAACCAATAAAAATGTACTCGTAACTGCAACCGGTAAAGATGCTAGAGAAACCCACGTGTACCGTGTAAATTTAGCAACAGGATTCGCTGCAAAAATTACAATGGATAAGGGTACACACAATGCACAACTACAGGGTAATTATATTATTGATAATTATACCAACTTTAATACTCCTAGAAAAATACAAATTACGAATGTTATCAACGGAAATTCACAAACGCTATTTACAGCAAAAAATCCGCTAGAAAGTTATAATTTAGGAAAAACAGAATACGGTACCTTAAAATCAAAAGGCGGTTTTGATTTATATACCCGAATAATTAAACCAGCAAACTTTGATCCTGCTAAAAAGTATCCCGTATTGGTGTATGTTTATGGTGGTACACATGCGCAAATGATAACCAATAGATGGTTAGGAGGTTCCCGTTTATGGATGCACTGGTTGGTAACCCAAAAAGACTATATTGTATTTACGTTAGACAATAGAGGTTCATCTAACAGAGGGTTTGCCTTTGAAAGTATCATTCATCGTAAAGCAGGAGAAGCCGCAATGGAAGATCAAATAATAGGAGTAGACTATCTTAAGAGTCTACCTTATGTTGATGAAAATAAAATTGCTGTACACGGTTGGTCATACGGCGGTTTTGTAACCTCTTCTTTGTTGTTACGTCATCCAAAAGTATTCACAACAGGTGTAGCAGGAGGTCCTGTAACCGATTGGAAATATTATGAAGTCATGTATGGAGAACGCTATATGGACACCCCAGAAGAAAACCCAGAAGGATATGCCAACGCGCGTGTAGGTAAATATTTAGATAACTTAGAAGGGAAACTATTGCTTATTCACGGTAGCGTAGATGACGTAGTAGTGCCACAACACAGCATGACATTATTAAAAGAAGCTGTTGAAAAAGAAGTACAGTTGGATTTCTTTACCTACCCAATGCACAAGCACAATGTACGTGGCAAAGATAGAGTACATTTGATGAGAAAAGTATTGGATTATGTATTAGAAAATAATAAGTAATATATAGGCGTTTATACGCTTTACCGTCACTATCTTTTTATTAAAAACACAAAATACAAGTGCTAAAAATAGCTTCATAAAGTCGCTTTTTTAGCATTTGTATTTTTAAAGTGTTTTCTCAAAAAAGGATAACCACTCAAAAGCTAACGCAAAAAGAACTTTCAGATTTAATAGTAAAAGTACTTATGTTATAGTAGTAGTTCAAACCCTTCAGGCGGTTGAAAATTCAAGTACTTAATAAAACAAACTCAATGCTTGTTTTCTGCCATATTTTTTTTCAAAATGTAATCACTTAAATATAGCGCATCTTTTTTTACCCCACCAAGTGTAGCAGAACCTCTTGTATATAGCCAAGGTAATCCTATAAAATACAAGCCGTTAATATCACTAACACCTCTATAATTTTTAGGATAGTTGTATTCGTCTAGTTGCAGGTTTTTAATCCAATTAAAGTTTGGTTTAAAACCAGTTGCCCAAATGATGTTTTTAATATTACTAATCGCTTTTGTTTCAAAAGTAATAGTATCATCATCAGCATCTAAACATCTCCCTACACAGGTTACATTGTTTTTTTTAAATAACTTTTTTACATCAGTTCCAATAATGGGTTGCCCGCCATTACTTAGTTTTTTACCAATCCAAGTATATTTGTTAGCGCTTAAAAACCCAATTTTCTGAAACCACCACCATAATGTTTTTCCTAAAATTTCTTGAGGAATTGAAGTGATATTTGTGTTGCCTGAAAAATAAACGGGTCTATTAGTATTTGCAATCTCATTTAGTATTTGCACGCCAGAATCTCCAGCACCAACAACTAAAGTAGCACCAGCTTGTAACTGGGAGGTGTTTTTGTAATTTTCACTGTGTATTTGTATGGTGTTAGGTGTAATTTTATGATGAAAAGAAGGAGTGAAAGGTGTATGAAAAGGTCCTGTAGCAACAATTACATTTTTTGCTTTAAGTGTTTTGAAGTCTGTTTTTAACGTAAAATAGTCACTATTTTTTTCTAAATCCGTAATTTGGGTATTAAATTCAATAGGAATATTAAATTTACTAACATAAGTTTTTAAATAATCAGCAATCTCATATTTATTGGCGTAATGTCCTTTTTTATAAGGGAAATTCATACCTGGTAAATGATTAAATTCTGATGGAGTAAACAATTTTAAAGAATCCCATCGTTTTAACCACGGATTGCCTATTTTGGTATTTGCATCTACAAGTAAATAGTTTGCCTTTTGTTTATTGAGATAGTATGCCATAGCTAAACCAGACTGACCTGCACCAATAATTATAAAATCTTTCATTTGTTTTTATGTTAATCAAGAGTTATAAGATTTACTTATAGCTTTATGAAGGTTTAATACCGTTTACGTTTTATCTAAATATATACTCAAGCAGTATTTAATACAGTGTAAAATTTGGTTAAATATGTTAATTAATAGCGGTTTTAGTATTATAAATGTTTTATTACCTTTGAAACATGCAAAAATATATCATCATCATTATCGCATTTCTTTTTTCATGCAAACAAACTCCTGTAAAAAAAGAAGCATCAATGCTACCAGAAATAGTTAATAAGGACAGTGTGGTTGAGGTTAGGGAAAGTAAAGCAGTAGAAAAATCATCTTTTAAAAAAACTGTTGGTTATACCAATCAAGAAATTTCAAACTTCAAAAACGATACTTTTATTGTATTGAAAAAGTTAGATACTACCTTTTCTTATAACATGAAATATGCTACTAAGGATAATTTTTTAAAAGAAAATGTATATGATTGTGATGATTGTTTGGTGCGTTATGAAACCGCAAAGCAGTTAATAAAAGCAAATACTGAATTTAAGAAATTAGGTTATCACATACAGTTTTTTGATTGCTACCGTCCGTTGGATATTCAGAAAAAAATGTGGAAAATTTTCCCAGATAAGCGATATGTAGCCAACCCCATAAAAGGTTCTAATCACAATAGGGGTACAGCAGTAGACATTACATTGGTAAATAGTTTAGAGAAACCATTAGCTATGGGTACAAAATTTGATTTTTTTGGCAGAAAAGCTCATCATGCATATCAAAATTTACCAAAAGAAGTGCTAGAAAACAGAAAGTTATTAAAGTCAGTAATGATTAAAAACGGATTTTGGGCAATCACCTCAGAGTGGTGGCATTACAACTTAAACCAATCACACCGTTACCCAGTTTCTAATTTTAAAACAACTTGTGAATAGTTTTAAAGAATAGAAATAGGCGTTTTATATTCATTAATAGCCACAAAAGTAAACATGCCAGTAACGGCTAATTCTCGTTTTTGAGCATACATTTGTTCCGTATAAATATCTACTTTAATTTCACAGCTGCTGTTCCCAACCTTGTGTATGCGAGCTACCAATTCAATAATACACCCACCAGGAATTGGTTTTCCAAAGTCAATTTTATCACTAGACACGGTTACCATACGTTTTCTACTAAAACGAGTAGCACAAATAAAAGAAGCTTCATCCATCATTTGCAATGCAGTACCACCAAATAGAGTGTCATAATGATTGGTTGTATTAGGGAAAACAGCTTTAAAAATTCGAGTTTCCGATGCGTTAATGCGCTCTTCTAAAGAAATATTTTTCATGATAGTTGTTAATTTTCGGACAAAGTTACAGCTTACCTATTCATATTGTCTATTTTTGCTAAAAATATTTTTAAAATGGATATAATTAAAAGTTTACAATGGCGCTATGCAACTAAAAAGTTTGATGAAACAAAAAAAGTTTCGGAAGCAAAAATAGCAGTATTAAAGCAGGCTTTTAATTTAACGGCTACATCTTACGGTTTGCAGCCGCTTAAATTAGTGGTTTTAAAAAACAAGGAAATTCAGCAAAAATTAGTAACCTATTCTTATAACCAAGAGCAGGTAGCGCAAGCATCTCACGTATTTATTATTTGTATAGAAAATACAATTGATGAAAATTATATTAGAAAATATTTTGAATTGGTGAAAGAAAAAAGAGGTACATCAGACACTATTTTGGATTCTTTCAGAAGTTTTTTAATAGCAGATTTTAGTAAAAAAACTACAGCAGAAATAACACAAGCATCAGTTAAACAAGCATATTTAGCATTGGGTAATTTGTTAACAGTATCTGCGTTAGAGAAAATAGATGCTTGTCCAATGGAGGGGTTTTTGCCTGAAAAATACAGTGATATTTTAAATTTAGAACAAGAAAACATTACACCTGTGTTAGTTTTACCAATTGGTTATAGGGCAGAGAATGATCTTTTTGCTAATTTTGCAAAAGTTAGAAAAAATTTGACTGAAACAATCATCAATAGGTGACTTTGGTAAGGTTTTTGTAAATTAGCATGAAGAGTATAAAAAATAAAAGCATAAAATTAATAATATGAAAAAGTTTTTAGTAATCGCAGTTTTATTGATATCAAGTGTGTTGATGGCACAAAAAAGTCATTCTAAAATTAAATGGAATACAAGTTTTGAGAAAGCTCAAAAAATAGCAAAAAAACAAAATAAACCTATTTTAATGCTGTTTACAGGGAGTGATTGGTGCCCACCATGTAAAGCATTGAAACGAGAGTTTTTTAATTCGCCATCATTTGAAAAATATGCTAAAAAATTCGTATTTATGTACGTAAATTTTCCAAGAAATAAAGAATTGGTTAGCTAGCAAGAAGCAATACAAAATAAAAAACTGAATAGTAAATACCATATAAAATCATTGCCAACAGTTGTAGCTGTAACAGCTAACGGAAAAGAAATAGACAAAATAAAAGGCTACAACTCAACCGGGGAAACACGTTATCATTATGCCTTTATGGATAAAATTTTGAAAAAGTAAAAAAAAGCTTTTTACATAAAAAACCCGTAATTACAAAATTGTAATTACAGGTTTTTTATAAGCTTATAAAGCGCTAAGTGCTAAAAGTTCTCGGTAAACAATATCTACTGGTAAGCCCACTACATTGTTATAAGTGCCTTCAATTTTGGTAATACCAATGTTTCCAATCCACTCTTGAATACCATAACCACCAGCTTTATCATACGGTTTGTAGTTTTTTATGTAGTAGTTAATCTCATCATCTGTTAAATGTTTAAAAGTAACTTTGGTAACGGCAGCAATTGTTTTTTGATATGTTGTTGTTTTAAAACAGACAGAAGTAATGACTTCATGTGTTGTATTGCTTAATTTTTTGAGCATCAAAAAAGCATCTGTTTCATTTTTAGGTTTCCCCAAAGCTTCATTATCTAACCAAACAATCGTATCACTGGTAATTAAAATATCATGAGGTTGTAGTTCTTTTTCAAAAGGTAAGGATTTCAATTGAGCGAGATAATCACTAATTTCAAAATGTCGTAATGTAGGTGGATAAATTTCATCAACAGGCTTTAACCTAATTTCAAAATCTAATCCTAAATCTTTAAAAAATTGTTGTCTTCTTGGAGAGCCAGAAGCTAAAATAAGGTGTTTTTGGTGTAATTTATTTGCTAACATTTTAAATTATTTATTTGTTCAAAGATAGATAAAAATCTACTTGCACGTTTCACTACAAAATCGTAACATTACACATCTAAAAATAATACATGAAACAGCAAGATAGTCTTTCTGAAATACAAACAGGAAAACAGCACATAATAGATAATAAAGAGCTTAATATTTGGGAAGCTTTAATACCAGTTTTGTTTTTAATGGCAATGTTGGCCTATAATATTTTTTATGCAGATGGTGCCGCTTTAGGTGATTATTCCAATCAATTTATTTTATTAATATCAGGAGGTGTAGCCGCTATTGTTGGTTTTTTTAATAAAGTTAGTGTTTCTGTAATGCTTGCTGAAATTTGGGAAAACTTAAAAAGCGTGTTTGTGCCCATAATGATATTATTTTTAGTAGGAGCATTAGCTGGTACATGGTTGGTAAGTGGTATTATTCCTGCAATGGTATATTATGGCTTGCAAGTATTGAGTCCCGCAATATTTTTACCAGCATCGGTAATTATAGCCGCAATAATATCTATAGCAACAGGAAGTAGTTGGACAACATCTGCAACCGTGGGTATTGCATTAATTGGTATTGGTAGCGCATTAGGCATTCCAACAGGCATGATAGCAGGAGCAGTAATATCAGGAGCTTATTTTGGTGATAAAATGTCGCCACTTAGTGATACTACAAACTTAGCACCAGCTATGGCAGGGACGGACTTGTTTACGCACATCAAATATATGGCATTCACCACAATACCAACAATATTAGTTACGTTAGTCGTTTTTGCAATTATAAGTATGAATATTGATACTACAGGAACCGCAGATGTTAGTGGGCTGTTAGCAACAATAGATACAACATATAATATTACACCATATTTGTTTTTAGTACCCTTGACGGTTGTTGTAATGATTTTACTAAAAACAAAGCCTCTAATTGCATTAGCAATAGGTGTTGCTTTAGCTGCTGTATTTGCCATTGTTTTTCAGCCAGAAATATTAAGTAAAATAGGAACAACAAACTTTGAAGCATTAAAAACGGCAGTTTTAACAGACGTGGAAATTGTTACGGATAATGAAAAATTAAACAAGCTTTTTAGTGCAGGAGGAATGAACGGAATGTTATGGACCATATATTTGATAATGTGTGCGATGGTATTTGGAGGCGTAATGGATGCTATTGGTGCATTAGCTCGTATTACAAAAGAATTGTTAAAAGTAGCAACATCAGTATTTGGGTTATTTGCCAGTACAGTATTTAGTTGCTTAGGGTTAAACGCTATTGCATCAGATCAATATTTGGCATTAGTAATACCGGGTAAAATGTTTAAAAAGGCCTATGAAGATAGAGGTTTAGCACCAGAAAATTTGAGTAGAACCTTAGAGGATTCAGGTACCGTAACATCTGCATTAATCCCGTGGAATACTTGTGGAGCATATCAATCAGGAGTATTGGGAGTAAGTGTAAGTGATTATTTTGTATATGCTATTTTTAACTGGTTAAGTCCATTTATGACATTATTTTTTGCAGCATTAAATATTAAAATTAGACAATTAAAAAAATAAAATAAAGTTTTTACTTTAGATAAAATTTATCATGAAAGAATTTATAAAAGGGCGAATGATGGGAGGCGTATATGCTTTAAAAGGAGCTATCATTTTATTAAAAACAGAAGCAAGCATACAAGTGCAATTTGCTTTAGGATTACTATTAACCTATGCCGGTTTTCATTATAACATTTCAAAAACAGAATGGATGTTTCAAATATTAGCCATTGGTTTGGTAATTAGTGTAGAAGCATTAAATACAGCAGTAGAGGAAATAGCTGATTTTATTCACCCCAATTTTCATGTAAAAATAGGATTAATAAAAGACATTGCGGCAGGAGCTGTTTTTATAGCTGCAATAACTGCAATGACAATAGGAGGATTTATATATATTCCTAAAATATTTTAACCGTAAATGGCAAAAAAGAAAACCATAAAAAAAAATAAAAGAAGTTTACCAAAACTTTCAAAAGTAGTGCTAACCAAACAACAAAAAACAATATTAGGTAGTTTTTTAGTGTTGTTAGGGGTATTTCTGTTTTTTGCTTTTGTATCATATTTGTTTACATGGAAAACCGATCAAAGTGAAATAGGAAATTTTTCAAGAACTACACCTGTAGATAATATTGCTAATATTTTAGGTGCATCTATATCACACTTTTTTATCTATAAAGGTTTTGGTGTAGCAGCTTTAATAGTAACCTTTTTAACCGTAGCAAGTGGGTTGTACTTTTTGTTAGAAACACAATTACTAGCCTTAAAAAAACGATGGTTTTATGGGGTGATAATTATGATTTGGGTATCCGTATTTTTAGGCTTTTTTAATACCGAAATTTTAAGCGGTACAATAGGGTTTGAAGTCAATACTTTTTTACAAGATTACTTAGGGAAAATAGGAACAGGAATTTTATTATTTTTCTTTTTAATCACTTATTTGGTAATACGTTTTAAGCTGAGTGTAACAAACATTCAAGAATATTTTAATAAAACTAAAGAAGAAAATATAGCAGAAGTCAAAGAAGATTTGTCAATAAAAAAGACCGAGACACCTGTGGTTGATTCAAAAGAAGCAGATGAAGAAGCAGCCATTATTAATGAGTTTGTACAAGAAAATAAACCGTCAACAACTCCAGAACCGTTAAGTACTCCATTAACTGCAACTCCAAAAAAAGAAGTGGTCATTAAAGCAGATGATGATGATTTAGATATGAAAGTAGAAGTTTCAGAAGAGGAAGAAGCGGTAACCGAAAATTTAGCCGATAAATTGGTTAGAGAAAATGGAGCTTTTGATCCGCGTTTGGAACTAAGTGGTTTTAAATTTCCACCCATTGATTTGTTAAAAGATTACACCAAAGGGCAGGGGATAACTATTAATGAAGAAGAGTTAGAAAACAATAAAAACCAAATTGTAACCACCCTTAGAAACTATAAAATTGAAATCGCAAATATTACAGCAACCGTTGGACCTACAGTAACCTTATATGAAATTATACCAGAAGCAGGTGTACGTATTTCTAAAATTAAAAATTTAGAAGATGATATAGCACTTTCATTGGCAGCACTAGGTATTCGTATTATTGCACCAATGCCTGGAAAAGGAACAGTTGGTATTGAGGTGCCTAATAAAAATCCGAAAATGGTATCCATGCGTTCCGCAATAGCTTCTAAAAAGTTTCAAGAAGCAGAAATGCAATTGCCTATTGCTTTTGGTAAAACCATAAGTAATGAAACTTTAGTAGTTGATTTGGCAAAAATGCCTCACCTATTAATGGCAGGAGCAACGGGTCAAGGAAAATCAGTAGGATTAAATTGTATCTTAACTTCATTATTATATAAAAAGCATCCATCCGAAGTAAAATTTGTATTGGTAGATCCTAAAAAAGTAGAACTTACACTATTCAATAAAATAGAACGTCATTACTTAGCAAAATTACCCGATAGTGAGGATGCTATTATTACCGATAATTCAAAAGTAATCAATACCCTAAACTCATTGTGTATTGAAATGGATGATCGTTATGAGTTATTAAAAAATGCATATTGCAGAAATATAATTGAATACAATAAAAAGTTTATTGGTCGTAAATTAAACCCTAATGACGGGCATAAATTTTTACCTTATATTGTTTTAGTAGTAGATGAATTTGCCGATTTAATTATGACTGCTGGTAAAGAAGTAGAAACACCAATTGCTCGATTAGCCCAGTTAGCACGTGCTATTGGTATTCATTTAATTATAGCAACCCAGCGCCCATCAGTAAATGTAATTACCGGGATGATTAAAGCCAATTTCCCAGCGCGTGTAGCGTTTAGAGTAATGACAGGAATAGATTCTAAAACTATTTTAGACACTGGTGGAGCCAATCAGCTAATTGGTAGGGGAGATATGTTGTACACACAAGGTAATGAATTGATACGAATACAATGTGCCTTTGTAGATACGCCAGAAGTAGAACGCATTACCGATTTTATTGGTGCTCAAAAAGCATATCCAGATGCACATTTACTTCCAGAATACGTAGGGGAAGAAGGTGGCACAACTATTGATAATAATAAAGATGAGCGCGATAAACTATTCCGTCAAGCAGCAGAAGTTTTAGTAACCGCCCAACAAGGATCAGCGTCTTTGTTGCAACGAAAACTAAAATTAGGATACAATAGAGCAGGAAGAATAATTGATCAATTGGAAGCTGCAGGTATTGTAGGAGGGTTTGAAGGTAGCAAAGCACGTCAAGTATTGATACCCGATTTAATTGCACTCGATAAATTTTTTGAAAACGAATAACATTATAAAAATGAAAAAGTATATTATTTTAAGTTTAGCATTATCAATTTCCTTTTTAGGTTTCTCACAAGATTCACAAAAAGCAAAAAGTTTTTTGAATGAAGTTTCTGCAAAAGTAAAAGCCTATAAAAATATTAGTATTGATTTTAAATATAGCTTGCATAACGAAGCTGAAAACATTAGTCAAACTACAAAAGGAGGTGTGGTTTTAGCAGGAGAAAAATACAAGCTAAACATGTTGGGTGTTACCCGTTTGTATGACGGTGAAAAAATATATAACATATCTCCAGAAGATGAAGAAATTACTATAACCAGCGCAAACGAAGAGGATGAGGGCACCATAACGCCTTCAAAAATGTTAACATTTTATAAAGAAGGGTACACTTATTTGTGGGATAAAAAATTACCCGTTAAAGGGCGTAAAATACAATATGTGAAGCTAATACCAAAGGATAGTAACTCTGATACAAAACACATTTTATTAGGTATAGATGCTAATACCAAAAACATTTATAATTTAATTGAAACCGGTAAAAATGGATCCGTTACAACTTTAACTGTTAATAGTTTCAAAACCAATCAGCCTTTATCAGAAAGTTTATTTATCTTTGACAAATCAAAATATAGTGATTATTACATCAATGAATAATTCTAAAATATAAAGTGAATATTGAATAAGAACGAAATGTTATGTTTCGTTCTTGTTTTTTTACTAAATAGTAACATTATCTGTGAAAATATTAGATAAATACATACTCAAAACCTTCTTAAAAACCTTTTTAAGTATCTTTTTTATATTGATATTTGTTTTTATACTACAATCCGTTTGGGCATTTGTAAAAGAACTAGCAGGTAAAGATTTAGATTTGATTATTATAGGTAAATTGTTAATATATTTTCTACCCACTTTAATACCTTTAATATTACCTTTAACGATATTACTAGCTTCTATAATGGTATTTGGTGATTTTGCTGAAAACTATGAGTTTGCAGCAATGAAATCGGCAGGAATATCTTTATACCGTGCCATGAGAGGCTTGTCTATTTTTATCTTCTTTTTAAGTATTGTAACCTTCTTTTTTGCTAATAATGTAATTCCGTGGGGAGAATATCAATCCCGAAATTTAAGACGTAATATAGCGAAACTAACTCCAGCAATGGCAATTGCAGAAGGGCAGTTTAATGCTATTGGAGATATTAATATTAAAGTTGATAAAAAATCAGGAGAAGATGGAAATCATTTAGAAGGTGTAATATTACATACTAAAAAAAACAGCAAGAATACAACCGTAATTAAAGCAGAAAGTGGTGATTTAATACCTGGGTCAAAAAATGGTAATGTATTGCAATTAGTGTTATATAATGGTAATTATTACAATGACATTTTTAATAGAGACCCTATAAAGCGCAAACGAAAACCACATGCAAAAAGTGCTTTTGAAAAGTACACTATGAATATAGACTTGTCTGCCCTAAACGATGTTAACTTGGAAGAAAAAAACAAAGGCATTTCTTATAAAATGCTTAAAATTAATGAGCTAATACCGGTAATAGATTCGTTGGAGCAAAAAAAGCAAGTAGATTTAGATATTGACATTAGAAACACAATTAACAGTTTAAATATTTTCAAAAGAATTTCAATAAAACCAAAGGTTGTACTAAATCCGAAATTTAAACAAGAAAAGCGCCCAAAGTCATTAAAAGAGGAAGCATTTTCGGAGCCATTACCAACAATGAAAGATGATATTAGTTTTGAATTGGAAGATATTCAGAATAATATTAAAATTAAAAAGAAGGAAAATAGTAATCCTGTTTTTTTAGGAGATTATTTAAAATTATTTACACCTATGGAATTAGAAGGAGTATATAATTTTGCAATTTCTACTTCAAAAACAAACTATAAAAAAATAGAAATAGCAGAAAAAATAAATGAGGCTAAAACCATAAATTTAAATCAGCATAAAATGGCATTGCATAGAAAATTTGCATTGGCTTTTTCTTGTTTTTTACTCTTTTTTGTTGGCGCTCCTTTAGGTGCTATTATAAGAAAAGGAGGCATGGGATTGCCAATGGTTATCGCAATGGGAGTGTTTTTGTCATATTATTTTATAGGTATGTTTTCAAAAAACAGTGCAGAAACAGGTACAATATCTTCTTTTTTAGGAGCTTGGTTGCCTACCCTAATTTTATTACCATTGGGTATCATGCTTACTCGTAATGCCACATCAGATAGAGGTATCTTTAATACGAATGCTATAACGGTATTTTTTGAGGAAATATGGAATAAAATAACTAGAAAAAAGAAAACAAAAGGGTCAGATTTTAAAGAAACTGTACAGCCTGTAAAAGCAACAATTAAAGAGGAAATAACTACATCATTAAAGATAAATAAAAACCAGTTTTTAAGAGAAATAAACAGTCATGCTAAAACGTCTATAATAGCCTTTGTAACGTACCTATTGGTAATAGCTTTTTTTCCGTTGTTGCAACAAGAAGACTCTAAAATATTACCTGTAGTACTAATCACATTGTTATCTTTGTATCTGATATTTTATGTGATTACCTTTAAAAAGTATACAAAATTAAAAAAAGCAACAGAACCAAATTATAGTAGGTTTGATGTATATATCGATTTCTTTTTTGGTATAACCTCATATCCATTAGCGTATTTTTATTATCGAACAACGATAAAAAAGCTGAAGAAAAAATTGGAAAACAACTACCATGACAACAAATAAACTAGCACAACTAAATACAATTGAAGAAGCAATTGAAGATATTAAAGCAGGAAAAGTAATCATTGTTGTAGATGATGAAGATCGTGAAAATGAAGGTGATTTTTTAGCAGCAGCAGCAGCAGTTACGCCAGAAATGATAAACTTTATGGCAACACACGGTAGAGGGTTAATTTGTGCGCCTTTAACAGAAAAAAGATGTGAGGACTTGAAGTTGAATATGATGACTAGTAATAGTTCAGATCCAATGGAAACGGCTTTTACAATTTCGATAGATTTAAATGGAAGAGGGGTTACCACAGGAATTTCGGCCTCTGATAGAGCAAAAACAATATTAGCATTGGTTGATCCAGAAACTAAACCACAACACTTAAACCGTCCAGGGCATATTTTTCCTTTAAAAGCAAAAGAAGGTGGGGTTTTAAGAAGAACAGGTCATACTGAAGCAGCAATAGATTTTGCACGTTTAGCAGGTTTTGATCCATCAGGAGTAATTGTAGAAATTATGAATGAAGACGGTACCATGGCACGTTTACCACAGCTTTTAAAAGTAGCAGCTAAATTTGATTTAAAAATAGTTTCTATTGAAGATTTAGTGGCATACCGCATGGAGCATGATTCATTAATTGTAAAAAAAGAAGATTTTAATATTCAAACCCGTTTTGGTGAATTTCGGTTAAGAGCTTATCAACAAACTACAAATAATCAAGTGCATTTAGCCTTAACAAAAGGAAGTTGGAAGGCTGATGAAGCAATAACAGTGCGTGTAACGTCTACTTTAGTGAATAATGATATCTTAGATACGCTAACTTTTAATACCGATAAAAAATTAGAATACATTTTTAATTTAATCAATCAGAATGAAAAAGGAGCGTACGTGTTTATTAATCAAGAAAGTCCATCATTAAATTTGTTAAGCCGCTTAGGAAAGCTGAAAAAAAATCAGCAAAGTGGCGAAATGAGGGCTCCACGTATTAAAATGGATATTAAAGATTTTGGTATTGGTGCACAAATTTTACACGATTTAAACATTAGTAAATTAAAATTAATAACCAATACTAATAAGCAAGAAAAACGAGTGGGTATGATAGGTTATGGTTTGGAAATTGTAGATTATATTAGTTATGAGTAATGAATATATAAAAACCTCCTTAAACAATATGCTTAAGGAGGTTTTTTATTATAATTCTAATTTTTTAAGTTCCTTGTAGTTTTGAGTTAATTTATGTATTAAAAAACCATACAGTACTTTATAAAAAAACCAAATAAGTAATAAAAACCCAAAAATAACGAGAGCAATAATTCCTAGTACCACAAACAATTGACTAGAGCTTAAATGATTCATTTTTTCAAAAAGTACAGGGTCTTCTTGAAAACTGTAATATAATCCTAAAAGGGTAGATATAAAAATACCAGCTAAATTGTAAATTACATAGTATTGAATCACTTTTCGAGTTTTAATAATATTTTCCATCAATATCTTAACGCTATCAGTATTAGAAATTGTTTTGTAGGCCTTAAATAAGAGGTATACAAAAACAAAGATAACAGTAAAACTAAAAAAGGTAAGTCCTTTAAAAAATAAAGTATTGCCATCTTCAACAGTATCCATTTTATCTTTTATACTAGCAGAAAATAAAGGAGGGAGTACACTAACAGCAAGCCAAAACAAAAGCTCCGAAATGCTAATGTAAAATATTTTTTTTATAATAGAGGATGATTTTTTATGTAGCATGCTTCCTATTTCATTAGCTGAAATAGTTTTAAATTGCTTGTTGGTTGCGTTCCAATCCTTTTTAAGTAAGTCTAATTCTTTCATACTTTACGGATTTAATATTTTTTTTAATTTTGTTTTCACTCGGTTCATCTTCACTCTAGCATTAACTTCTGTAATCCCTAAGGTGTCTGAAATTTCTTTGTAACTTTTATCTTCTAAATATAAAAATATAAGGGCTTTATCAATATCATTCAATTGCTTTATTGCACTGTACATTATTTTAAGTTGTTCCTCCTCAGTATCATCATATTCATGAGCTTGTATTTTAAACTGAACCGTATCAAAAGCTTGTGTTTGTACTTGTCGTTTAGACTTTCTATATAGAGTAATAGCAGTGTTTAATGCCACTCGATACATCCAAGTACTAAACTTAGCATCTCCTCTAAATTTAGGGTACGCACGCCATAACTGAATGGTAATTTCCTGAAACAAATCGTTATGAGCATCATTATTGTTGGTGTATAGCCTACAAATTTTATGCACAATGTTTTGATGTGTTTCTAAGAGTGTTACAAATTTTTTTTCGAGTTCGTTTTTCACAAGTGATCAATAGTTGTACTTTGTTAGTGCCTAAAAACAGGAATTTGTTACATAAAATTACTTAATATTTTGGATAATAACAACCTAAGTTTGCAAAGTATTAGATTTACAAGAAATAACCCAAAAAATAATAAAAGATAAATATGTTTCAATTTATTTATTATTTTTTGGTTAAAATAATTCTAATCCAATAAGTTATGAATACTTCAATATCTTTTTTAGTGCTATTACACTTATGATTAACTTGTGATTTTTAATACTACAATAGACAACATTCCTAAAAATAAGGTAATTTTTAATACTAAACTTAAATGTGTAAAATGCGCTTTATTTTTTGCAGATAATAGTTTTATAGCTATATATAATAAAGGACCTATTACAAAAAAGATAAAATAGAGTAGTAGGTAAGTGTTTTCAAAAACATAGGTTAATACGTAGTAAAAAATACTTGCGATAGTTATTAAGCTCAATACAAAAGCAATAGTGCTGGTGCGTTTTCTCCCAATAGCTAACGGTAGCGTATAATATCCTGCTTTATAATCACCATCAACATCCTCTAAATCTTTTACAATTTCACGTATTAGGTTTACTAAAAATGCAAAAAGAGCGTAATCTAGTAAAAACTTAAATAGAAAGGTGTATGCGTTACGAGATTCAGCGGTTATCATCGGAATAATTTCAAAAACACCAATTACTAAAATACTCAAACTTACCAAAGTAGATACTATAATATTACCAATTAGGATAGTCGATTTTAATGAGGTAGCGTATGCATATAACCCCCCTGAAGCAATTAAAAATAAAGCAGAAAAACTGGTTTTATCAACTTGCCAAGATACGTAAAATCCTAACAATACACCTACAACGGTAAACCCCATGAAGAGGTTATTTGCCATGTCTTCACTAATGTGTTTACCTACAATTAATTTATGAGGTTTGTTAATGGTGTCTGCCTCAACATCATAAATATCATTAATAATATATCCTGCAGCAGCAATACATAAAGTAGCAAAAACTAAAGCGGTAAAAGTAGTACTGTTTAAAGCCGTTAATAGATTTGCATTTGTAAATTGTGGCAGTTTAAAAAATACATATTTGATAAGGCATTGTATAAAGGCTATCATGAATAGGTTTTTATACCGAATAAGATTAAGAGTATGCATGGTTAGTTAGGTAATAGGGGAGATTAGTTAAAAATAATAGCTTGATATGCACCAATATCCGATGTACCAATGGGTCTAACGGTATTGATAATGTCATTAAAAGATGGTGTTAGATCTATTGCGGTATTATTTGCAGGCGAAGTGTTTTCTTCAATATTAAAATCATTATGATAAGCATCTTTAAAAATGGGGTCTTGATTTAAAATATTATTCTCAAAAATATTAATATCACTAAAATTGTATAAAGGATCATTGGAAAACTGATTATTAAAATCGTTAAAATGCAATAAGCAATTGATGAATTTGTAGTTAAATGCTGCGCTATTTTCTTTTTCCAAAGTAAATTCTAAATTTTCACTACCGTAAACAATACAATTAGTAAAATTAGCTTGCAGTAAATCAGAAATAAGTAAAGTGTTGCCGTTTGCTAAAGCATTACTGACAACCAAAGTAGGAAAAGAACGATTGCTGCTGTTCCAATAATTTGCAAAAGTACAGTGTGTAAAATTATAAGTACCTCCTAAAGTAAGTGCAATACTTGCTTGTCCGCAATTATTAGCTACAATATTTTTGCCTTCTATATTACCATTAAAAGCAAATAAAGCATTTACTGAATGGTTGTATAACTGTGTATTGGTAATGGTTGTGGTTAAATCACCATCATTACCATCACTTCTAATACCAATAGTTGCATTTTTAATGGTTACATGGTCAAAAATATTATTGGTGCTACCTTCTTGCAGCCAAATGGTACCCCATTGTCCAGGAATATTATTGTAAGGTGCTTCTAGACGATCACCTTCAAAAATTATTTCATTTTCTAAAAGCGTTTGGTCTGTACTAATGTTTCCATCAGCAAGTATTGTTGCACCGTTTGTTACAATTAACCCAGAATTACGATGAAAATGAATACGCGCACCAGCATCAATAGTTAGGGTTTGTCCTGTAGGTACTTTAGGGAAACCATAAATAACATACGGTTTGATATTGGTAAAGTGTAATTGAGCGGGAGTCAATTCAAAATCATTTAATTCGCCGTCATTTAAAGTAGCAGGAAAAATAAATTCGGCATCTTTTACTAAGGTGACTAATTTTACATCTTGGTAGTGTAAATTAGCATCAAATATAATAGAATCTTTGTATAAAAACTCGGTAGCAGTAGTGGTGTAATCTAAAATATCAACGGTAGTTTCTACAAAAATATACAAACTATCTTTTGCCTTGACTTCTATGTTTTGAAAGCTTTTACCTGTAATACCATCTACTAATAATCTAAAATTAGAATTATCACCTCTTCCTAATGTAATGGTAGGGATATGAATGTCATCATTACTCGTATTATAAACTTTTAAATTATAGGTGCTAGAACCAATATTGGTGAAAATAGTGTCTAACAAAACGGTATCTTTAGAAAAACGAAGATTGCCAGTACTAGCTGTGGTACTAAAATCTTTTCTACAAGACCCTAAACCAATAACAAAACCAACAAGTAAAACGGTAACAATAAGGTTGCGCATTTTTAATTTTTATTTTAATAACGTAAATGTAAGTCTAATATTATCAATGGGCAAATTTGAATACATATGGTAGCGCATAAAATTATGGATTTTGTAATTAAAAGTTTCAAATGCTAGTGATAATGATTTTCAAATTAAATGGGTATAATTTTGCTATTGTAAACTTTGTGAATATCTTTGAGAGTCTATAAAAATAGAAAGAAAGATCCATTATTTTTCAAGGAGAAATACGATGTATATTATATAAAAAAAAACTCCCATTTTAGAGTGAGTATTGTTATGAAAATAAAAAAATACGCTGCCATTGATATTGGTTCTAATGCTGTAAGAATGCTAATAACTAATGTTATTGAAGAGGAAAAACAAATGCCTAAATTTAAAAAAAATGCCTTGATACGAGTTCCTATTCGTTTGGGTGCAGACGCTTTTACTACGGGTATTATTACGGAAGCAAACATCATTAAAATGAAAGATACCATGCGTGCTTTTAAATTATTGATGAAATCTTATGAAGTAGAAAAATACATGGCATGTGCCACTTCTGCAATGCGAGAAGCTGTAAATGGAGCGGATGTTGTTGCTCAAATTAA
Source organism: Bacteroidota bacterium (assembly GCA_024280635.1). Classification (GTDB taxonomy): domain Bacteria; phylum Bacteroidota; class Bacteroidia; order Flavobacteriales; family Flavobacteriaceae. The sequence goes on from JAJRPS010000065.1 coordinate 137,005, forward strand.
AGCAGAATGTGCTATAGATATTGAAGTTATTGATGGTAAAAAGGAAGCAGCTATAATTGCGTCTACCGATTTAAAAACCTTTATAGAAAAAGGTAAAACCTATATTTATGTTGATGTAGGTGGAGGAAGTACTGAGTTTACCGTATTTTCAGATGGAAAAATAGTAAATTCAAAATCCTTTAAAATAGGTACAGTACGTTTTTTAAATAAAACAGTAGATAAAAATATTTGGGAAGATATTAAAAAATGGGTAAAACAAAACACCAAGCATTATGATGCGGTAACCATGATAGGATCTGGAGGAAATATTAATAAAATTCATAAACTTTCTGGTCGTACTAATGACAAACCATTGTCTTACATATTTTTAAATGCACAATATCACTTTTTTAACGCGATGACGTATAAAGAGCGAGTAACTGATTTTGGTTTAAATCCTGACAGAGCTGATGTTATTATTCCGGCACTTAAAATATACTTAAAAGCAATGAAATGGAGTGGGGCTAAAAAAGTATATGTACCCAAAATTGGATTATCAGATGGTATTGTGAAAACGTTGTATTATGCAGATAAATAAAACTTGTTAGTCCGTAGGATTATGTAGCGCTTTATCAATTTTCACGTCTAAATTTTTATGATTTTTTTGGATATTCAATACTCCATGTTTTTCATTGACAATAAAAACGGGTGTATAGTCTCCTTTTTTGTCATTGAGTTTAAAATGGTGGTTAGTTTTATTTTTTTACCAGCAGGAATACACTTAATAACAGGTTTATTATTATTTCTTTGGTAATCTTTGGTTTGTATCATTAAAAATACATCATAACTAATTTTTCCTTTATTTTCGACATAAAAAGTAGTTCGTTTGCCTTTTACTTCTGTCAGTAAAGATACAAACGGGTGTTTTTTTGTGAATATACATTTGCACAAAGAAAAATAAAAAATAGAATTGTAATTTTTTTCATGATAACAAAGGTGTAACATTTACCCGTGAACGGTTTCTTTAGCACCCAAATTTTTCATTATTTCAGCTTCATAAACTAATAAGTCGTCCCATTTTTGATTAACTTCCTTTAAATCATCACCATATTGACGTGCAAACTTTAAAAACATGGTGTAGTGGTTGGCTTCACTAACCATTAATTTACGGTAAAACTCAGCCAATTTTTTGTCGGATAATTCTTCAGATAATAGTCTGAAACGCTCGCAACTACGTGCTTCAATTAAAGCGGCATATAGCAGGCGGTGTACCAATTGTGTGTTTCGGCTCCCGCCTTTAGGAAAAAATTTGATTAGTTGAATTACGTAATCATCTTTACGGTCACGCCCCAAAGTTTCTCCACGAGCAATAATTAGATCATGTACCATTTTAAAATGGCTCATTTCTTCTTTTACTAAACTGGTCATTTCCTGTACTAGCTCTGTATATTCAGGAAACCCTACAATTAAAGAAATAGCGGTACTGGTTGCTTTTTGCTCACAAAAGGCGTGATCAGTAAGTATTTCACTAATGTTTTTTTCTACAATGTTTACCCATCTTGGGTCAGTTGGTAATTTTAATCCTAGCATGATTAATGTTTTATTTAATAGTTATTCCGTTTTCTTGAAATACTTTTTTAAAATTTTCTATTTCTTCATAATTTTTAAAAGTAGTATGTATATCACGATTTTTGTTGCTTTTTAAACGAATACTGAAACGTTTTCGTCCCAGTAACGTATGTTCTTTTAAATATGCAATATCTTGTAATTTTATTTCTTTGGAGTATGTTTTTTTATAAACAGATACTATGAGTATCCCGATTGCTATGATTGCTAAAAAGAAAAAGAAAGGAGTAATTCCATTAAAACCATCTTTTTTATAATGATTGAAAGTCATTAAACTTAGCGCGATAGTGTTTATGATTCGTAAAAGTAGATAAATTTTTTTAAAATTATTAATTTCATCATTAATGATGAAACTATTGTTTTCAGAATTATATTTTACAAGCATAATTTATAATAAATCCAACCCAAACTCTTGCTGTAAGCGTCCTAAAGGTGGATATTTTTCTTTTAAATTATTAAATATTTCCGATTCGGTATATACATATTTTTTTTCTACCGTTTCGTTTACTTCTATGTTGATGTGAATGTCATAGTTTTGTAGTTTTTTACGTAATTCTAGTAATAACGGACCCTGAGCGCGTTCCAATTGAATACGCATGGAATCATTAGGGAAAATTAAGTTAATGGCAGTTCCCTCAATTCTGGGACTATCAATTTCTAAAATGGAAGCTAATATTTGCTCTCCATCTTTACGAAGTTGATGAGTGTAGTTATTCCATATTTTCATTAAGTCGGATACCTTAAAAGCTTCTGTAGGTAAATTAACGTGTACTTTTTCTTCTGCTTGCTTAGCGGCTAAGTGTTCTTTTTTTTGACGAAGACTAGCGAGTGATAATCCAGATGATTTCCGATTATCATCAACCTTCATTTTAGGAATAATAATCTTTTTTTCTGCTACAATTGGAGTAGGAGGTAGTAGTGTAGTGCTTTTAGACGTTGTTGTAAGCGTTGTGTTTGAAGCTTCTTTTTTAGCATCTGTTTTAGCCGTTGTACTAATAAAAAAGGTTGCAGGAATTATAAAGTTTTTAGACTTTTTTTTTTCTCCATCAAATGTGATGGAAGCCAATTGCATTAAAGTTAATTCAACTAATAATCGTTGATTTTTACTGCTTTTATATTGTAAATCACACTGATTGGCTTTTTCAATTCCTTGTATTAAAAAGGCGACTGCTGTTTGTTGGCATTGCGCTGCGTATTGTGCCTTTGCTTTTTCGCCCACTTCTAATAAACTAATGGTTACAGCATCTTTACAAACTAATAAATCTCTAAAATGACTTGCTAAACCGGCTATAAAATGATGACCGTCAAATCCTTTTGATAAACATTCATTAAACAATACCAATAACTCAGGTATTTTATTATTAAGTATTAAGTCAGTTGCTGTAAAATAAGTATCGTAATCTAAAACGTTTAGGTTTTCAGTTACCGCTTGTCTGGTCAAGTTTTTACCACAAAAACTAACTACTCTATCAAAAATAGAAAGGGCATCACGCATTGCACCATCAGCTTTTTGGGCTATAATATGTAAGGCATCATCTTCTGCTTCAACACCTTGTTCTTTTGCTATATATGCTAAATAATTAGCAGCATCCTTTACGGTAATACGTTTAAAATCAAAAATTTGGCAACGTGATAATATGGTAGGGATGATTTTATGTTTCTCAGTAGTTGCTAAAATAAATATAGCGTGTTTAGGCGGTTCTTCTAAAGTCTTTAAAAAAGCATTAAAAGCTGCAGATGATAGCATGTGTACCTCATCAATAATGTAGACTTTATAATTACCTACTTGTGGCGGTATGCGTACTTGTTCAATTAAACTTCTAATGTCATCAACTGAGTTATTGGATGCAGCATCTAGCTCAAAAATATTAAAGGCAAAATCTTCATTTTCATCATGATGTTCTTGCTGATTAATTTGTTTGGCTAAAATACGTGCGCAAGAGGTTTTACCTACACCACGAGGACCACAAAATAAAAGGGCTTGTGCCAAATGATTTTGTTCAATAGCATTTTGTAAGGTATTAGTAATGGCTTGTTGCCCAACAACATCTTTAAATGTTTGAGGGCGGTATTTACGTGCTGATACTACAAAATGTTCCATACTACAAATATATACATTCAATTGATAAATGAGATTTGATAATTGATAATTTTGTTTGGAGTTATTAACAGCTCTTTAGTTTCAAAGTAAAAAGTTTATAATGTTTATAAAGTAGTAGTGTTAACTTGTGTTAGCGTATAAGTTATATGATTTTTAGTACAGCAGTTAAAACACTTTGTAAAACTTTTTTACGACTAAACTTTAAACCACTAAACTCACTTTTATAAACTTTACAACTTTATAAACTTTATTACTATAAATAAGTTACTTTTGCAGCAAAAGTAGACCGCCTTATCGCTGTTCTTTTAGGAGAAGAGAGGAAAGTCCGGACATCGTAGTGCAGTATAGCGGGTAACTCCCGTCCGCCGTGAGGTGAGGACAAGTGCAGCAGAAAGTATGTACAGGTAATGCTGTAGTGAAACCAGGTAAACTCTATGCGATGCAACACCATGTAAACCAGCTTTTGAGGGTTGCACGCCCAATGCTGAAGGGTAGGTGGTTAGAAATAGTGAGTAATTGCTATTGTAGATAAATGATAAGGACGCTTTTTGAGTGTACAGAATCCGGCTTATGGTCTACTTTTTTTATTTATGATCCCGTTTTAGGAGAGTAAATTGTGGTAGGGATTTTTTTGTATTTTCTCCAATAATAGTATGTAATTGCCTCAATTTCTTCTTTTTTAAGGTCCATTTCATCAATTTCAGTTCTATACCAAATATTATTATACTTTATCGCTAGATTAAACCCTACCCCATAACTATCTAAACTTTGCCTCGTTTCAATCATGAATTTGGATATATTTTTCCACTCAAAAAAACCAATATTTTTTATTTTAATTCCATGATTATTAATAATTATTTTAGGCAAATCATGTGTTAAGTATTGGTAAACAGAATTAGAAGCAAATAGGAGCGAAAATATTATGCAAAACTTCCATACAATTATATCAAAACCAAAAACATTAATTGGTTCATTACTATTTTTAGCAAAAACACCCATTAAGCTAAATACTAATATGATAAAAAGTGATTTAGTTATTTTTAAATTTGAATTAAAATAAATATGATGCTCTTGCTTCTCGATGTCTATTTCTATTCCTGTATTTTCGAGGTCTCTTTTTTTAACAACTGCCCCAAAAGAATTGATCTTGTCAAGAAAATAAAAATATACTTTTTTCATTTGGTTATTATACTTAATTATAAATTTTTTCTTTAGCCTTTTTTACTACTTTTTTAATTTTTAGTTTATGACTTAAAATTTGATCTTCCTTAAATTTTTTAATTTTAAGTTTTCCGTAAAGAGGGTACTTTAAATAGAGAATATGTTTTTCAGGATTATTCTTTAAATATTTTACTAAGTAGTATTTTTTTATTTTTGAATGCTCTATAGTTAAAATATCAGGAGCAATAGTTGCCTCATACTTTTTATGATTTACATAATATCTATAGTTGTAAAACTTTGTGTCAAACCAAGAAGCATCATAAATATAGCCAACTGTATGAATACCTTCTCTATCAATCTGGTTTGTTATTTGGGTGTTTTTATAAATAAAAACACTAATAACAATTAAAATAATGAAAAAAATAACATCTGCTTTACGCATCAAATTACTCTTCCTCATCATCAACAACTTCAATTTCAAAAAAGCTAACCACGCAACCACCGTATTTTTTTTCAGCTTTTAAATGGGGGAGATGTGTTAGTTTGGTTTGAGTGCTATGTTCAATAATCAATTGCCCACCCTCTAAAAGCAGGTTGTTTTCAAAAACCAATTGGTGTATCTTTTCAAATTGCTCTTGTGAAAACTCATAAGGAGGGTCAGCAAAAATAATATTGGCTTGTATTTTTGTTTTCGTTAAAAATTTAAACACATCACTTTTAAAGGTATTAATGTTAAAATCTAAATCGGTAGTTACCTTTTTTATATATGCAATACACCCGTAATCAGCATCTACAGCGGTAATTTTAGTGCAAGCACGCGAAGCAAACTCATAAGAGATGTTTCCGGTACCCGAAAATAAATCCAATACCGTAATTTCATCAAAGTAATATTGGTTGTTTAAAATATTAAATAGGGCTTCCTTAGCATTATCTGTAGTAGGGCGTACAGGGAGTTTTTTTGGTGCCCAAAGTCTTATGCCTTTATGTTTTCCTGAAATAATTCTCATAATTCTAATGAATTTAGTAATGCAAAATGGTTATATCCATATTTTGGTTTATGCGCTACATTACGATAGATAAATTGGGTGTTTCTGCTACCAAAGGATACATTACGGATGTATTCATAGCAAATGCTATATAAGTTATCATCTACACCAATATTGCCTAATAAAATGAGCTCAATGGTTTCAGTGTCCAATTGCAATTGCTCTAAAGTAAAGAGCAGGTAGTATATAAAATCTTCTTTAGTGGTATATTCAAAATTGTTAAATAAATTGAGTTTACCGTCTTTAATATGAATTAATTCAAATGATTTTTCGTGTAC
>JAJRPS010000066.1 GCA_024280635.1 Bacteroidota bacterium
GTGTAAGCGGTTATCCTTTTTTGAAAAAATGCAAAAAAATACCGCACTAAAAAAGCGACTTTATGAAGCTATTTTTAGTGCAGTATTTTTGCTTTTATGAGAAAAAGATAATAGCTGAAACGCGTTAAAACGCCCAAATTATCTGTTTACTTTTTCTTAGGGTGTACCAATTTCATTTCGTCAATTAAACGGGTGCAACCAGCATATTTATCAATAATAAACAGGATGTAACGGGCGTCTACCATAATGTTTCTGCATATATTGGGGTCGTAATTCATATCACTCATGGTGCCTTCCCAAACGCGATCAAAATTTAAACCTATTAAGTTACCGTGAGCATCTATTACAGGACTCCCCGAGTTTCCGCCAGTAGTGTGATTGGTACCTAAAAAACAAACGGGTACTTTACCATTAGCATCGGTATACTGTCCAAAATCTTTTGTTTTATACAAGTCTTGTAATTTTTGAGGCACATCAAACTCATAATCTCCTGGAATGTATTTTTCCATCACACCGTCCAAATAACTCACGTGGTTGTAATAAACGGCATCTTTTGGCGAATACCCACGCACTTGACCGTAAGTTACGCGCAAAGTACTATTGGCATCTGGGTAATATCTGTTGTCTGGTAGCACTTCCATTAATGCTTTTAAATACTGTTTTTGCACTTTTGCAATTTCACCGTTTATTTGGCGATATTTACTTGACATTTCACCATAAAATTCGGCAATGTATGGTTTTGCAAATTGGTAGGCAGCATCTTTATTAATACGCGCTACTACTTCCTCTGGTGTACCTTCTAACTGTGACAAAGCATCTGTTAAATTGGTGAATTTAGTGGTTTTATAAAATTCGGTTCCACCATAATTTGCATCATAAAGTGGCATGATGGCTTCCAGTACTTTTTGGTCTACCGCTGGGTTAAAATCTTTTTGCACTCGCGCTATTTGCGCTACTACATATTGTTTTGTTTTGGCAAAAACTTCTGCTCCTTTACTTGCAGATTGTTCTAATTGATACAAACGAAACATTTGCTGCATTAAATCACTGGTGCGATAAAAAATTTCGATAAAATTAGAGCGTTTTACTGCGTACGGTTCATAGCTTGCGTACAACGCATCAAAGTCTGCCAATAGGTTTCGGTATTTTTTATATTTTCTTTTTTTGTTTACTTTTTGCTGAAAAATAGCTTCAAATTTTCGCTTTTTAGCAATGGCATTACTTTTTTCTATTCCTTGATTTTCTCCTATCCATTTTTTCCAATAATTGGCAATATGCGCTTGTTTGGAGGCGTATTGTATTTTGGTTTGTACGGATGTTTTCATGGCAGCATCAATTACTTTTAATGCTTCTTCTCTTATTTTTATGTTTGTAGGGTTTACTTTTTGGGTAATTTGCGCTACTGCTACTGCTGGCAAGTACTCATTGGTACGCCCTGGAAAACCAAATACTAAAGTAAAATCGCCTTCTGCAACACCGTCTAAGGAAACGGGTAAAAAGTGTTTGGGTGTAAACGGTACATTGTCTTCAGAATAATCTGCTGGTCGGTTATTTTTATCGGCATAAATACGAAATATTGAAAAATCTCCTGTATGACGTGGGAACATCCAATTATCGGTATCACTACCAAATTTACCTATACTGCTTGGTGGTGCGCCTACCAAACGAATATCGGTATACGTTTCGGTTACAAATAAAAAGTACTGGTTGCCTTTAAAAAAGGATTTTACCTTTGTTTTTTGTCCTGCTGCTACAGTATAATTTTTTTGTAGTGTATTGGTGTTTTTTTGTATTGTAGCTTGTGTTTGTTTGGGTGTCATTGCATCGGTTACACCATTTAAAACAGCTTTAGTAACGTCTTCAATACGTACTATAAAGGTTACTTCAAGGTTTTTGTTTGGTAGTTCGTCCTTAATATCCATTGCCCAAAAACCATCTTGTAAATAATCATTTTCTACGGTAGAGTGACTTTGAATTTGTCCAAAACCACAATGATGATTGGTTAATAGTAATCCTTGATCAGAAATAATTTCGGCAGTACAACCGCCATTAAAATGCACTACGGCATCTTTTAAACTGGAGTGATTGATGCTATAAATATCATCGGAAGTTAATTTACTTCCTAGATTTTGCATTTCGGTTTCATTCATCCCTTTTAGTAAAGATGGAATCCACATACCTCCTTGTTGTGCGGATAAATTTAGGGTTATGAATAAAATAATAATTTTAATTGCTTTCATATACATTTGAGTTTTAAGACCCAAATATACAAAAAAAAGGAGGGCTTGCACTCTCCTTTTTGTATTGAAATCATTTTAACCTTACAATGTTTTCACCAATCGGATAAATTCAGCTCTATACTCATCTTTATCTGTTCCTCTACTCTTTTTTACCAATGCAACAACATCTTTGTAAGTCGTTTTATTGGTGTATTTTGAATGACGTAATTGCATACCCAGTAAAGCTACATTAAGGGAAGTTTATTAGTAAATGAGGAAAGCGATGTGACTATTTTTTATTTTTTGGTTTTCTACGGATAAACCCTTGCTCATTCCCTTCGTTATCTTCTGGTTTATTTTTGATATTTTTTTTACTAAATATTTTATGTATGAGCTCTTTAAAAGTGTCAAAATTTACTTGGTATGACAGTCCAACTCCCTGTGTATAACCTACTTCATTTGCTAACCCTGTAATTTGAAAATCATTTTCTCTATTGAATATTTTTGCTCTTAATGTACCTTCTTCATTAAGCAAAAATTCTACTTGAACATCTCCCGCTACTACTGTTTTACTAACACCTCCAACAGGGATACCTACTTTTCCATTAATTAAAATACGATCGGTTATTTGAGTAGAAACGGTAAACCCTACTCTATCTTCTGTACGTAAATCAGCTAAATACGGATTTGTTTCTCCTTGTTCATAATTTAAACCTATTTTAAACTTGTCATCTTCTTCAGAAAAAATATTGTTTACCAAACTGGTGGCTCTTTCTACTAAATTACCCGTTAATGCGGCTTGACCAATTGCAAAGGCATTTGTAAATTGCCCCGAAGTAACTAAGGATAATGCTTGTTTATCTCTAAACTCTTTATCGTCTAATTTATATAATAACTCCGATTTCACTACCGAATTGGTGTTTGGAAATTCAATATTAAAATTAACATCGGGTTGTAACAATCCTCCATTTAAATTAATCACAACATCTACTGGAATTTTACGGTTAATAGATGGGTTGTCTAACAAAATTGCGGGATTTGCATTGGTATGATACGTAGCACCTATGTTTAAACGTGCTTGATACGGGCTGCCATCCCAATTAATGGTTCCTCCTGGTTTTACCTTAAATTTCTTTTCTATAAAACCTCCTTGTAAAAAGTTATTTCCATAGACAAAATTATAAGTACCATTGCTTACTATAAAATCACCATACATGTTAAATTTACCGTTGGTATTGATATCTATACGTAATAAACCTGCTCCACTACCTCTTAAAACACTTCCTGTCTCTTTATCCAGTACTATTTCTATTTCGGCATCAGGAGTTACATTTAACTCAAAAGCGAGCTCTAAGCCACTAATATCATCAGGTAAATTAGCATCGGTGGTAGTAACTTCCCCTCTACTTTCTGGTGTTGCTAAACGAATAAAAGTATTATCACCTACTGCCTCTGAATCGGTTATTGGAATTTTAAAAATAGTTCCTTTGTTGGATGTTGCATCTACTTTTATCAGCAATTCTTCGGTAGGACCGGTAAGTGATGCTTTACCATCTATAAATACTTTTCCAAAATAGAGTGAATTTTCTTCTTGCTCCTTATCTAAAACTAATAAGTTTGATGATGAAATTTCTAGTCCCAACTCCCAATCTGAAAAACTTTTATGAGCTATAAATCCTTTTATACGTCCAGATGTAGCTTCTTTAGTATCTGAAATAGCTATGTTATCAAAAATAAATTGTTTTTTATTTAAGCGTACTCGCCCTCCATATTCAAAGTCAAAATCAACATTTAAATAGGGTATTTTTAATCCTGCTTTGTTTAAAAATAAATTCCCGCTAAAATCAGGATTATCATAATCACCAAACACTACTGCATTACCTGAAATTAACCCTCTTATGTTTGTTATTACATCCTTTCCTAAATTACTAAAACTTGATGCATCAAAGTCTTGTAACGTGATTCCTAAATTTAACTGTGGGGTTTTAGGCGTAAAATTAATAATACCATTTACTACAAGAGTTTTGATATTATCATTAATAATACTAGAATTAATTTCTAGCTTATCAAGGTTTTCATTTCCTGAAATACCTACTATAAACTTTCCTAATTTATTTTCATTAACCACTAAGTTGGTTACATCAAAATTAGCTACAGGTTTATATTTACCATTAATTTGATTAAAATTCACATTACCATTTAAAACCCCTGCTACATCAAGAGTTTTCATTTTGGGTAGAAATTTAGCCAAATTAAGATTTTTCATCTTTAGATTTAGCTGCTTGTCTTTTGTGCCTTTTATAAAACCTGATAATTTTAAAAATTCAGTGTTACGGCTAATCAGAAACTCCTGAATATTAATGTTATTAAAATCTGAATCAAAAACGACTTTACTATTTTTAGATTCGTTTTCATTGATGAACCAGTTAAAATTGTTTATTTTAAGGTCTGATTTCTTAACTCCAAAAACCGATTTTCCTTCGGCATTAATTGTAAAATATAGGTTTAAGTTATAAATATCCTTCTTGAATTCACCTCCCTTAAATTCCGATCTAAAAAATAAGGTGTCATTTATTGTTTTATTAATCAAGTTAAATTCCGAAACATCATACAGCTTTGTTTTTACCTTTTTTATATTTACATAAGTATTGTAAAACGGATTGGAGTTATCCATTTTCACATCTACATTTGCAAAGGTATTGCCTCTAAATATGATTTCGGGTGATTTTAAAGTAAGTTTAAAATCCTTTTCATCACTGGAAACATTTCCTTTTAAGATGGCTTTTTCTCGAATTACAATATCTGGGTAAAAAATTTCCGTAAGTTTATTTTCTATATTAATATGGTATTTAAAAAACTGATTTTTCTTAACTTTTAAGGGTTTAAAGTTTGTATAAATACTCCCTAAAGCATTACGTGACAAAGTTATGGCTTCTTTAAATTTAAATTTTCCAATAATTTTTGCAGTAACCACATCTGGTGAGTTTATAATAATTGTACGCACATTATTTGCATCAAATTGTGAACTTAATTTAAAATCTTTAAAGGCAAAAGTTTCCTTTTGATTGGTATAGGTAGTATTTTTAAAAAGAATTTCACCAAAAGCATTGTCTATATTTGACCCATTCATTTTTATACTAATATCTCCTTTAAACTGTGAAATACTGTCTCGTTTAAAAACATTTATTTTATTAAAATCAACATGTGCTACAGATGCCTTAAAATTATAGGTGTCAATTTTTGAAGACATGTTAACCAAACCTTCAAAATCAAGTTTTAAATTAGGGTCATTTACTTGTAATTTTCCGTCGAATATTTTATGTTGAATGCGTCCTGAAATTTCTAAATCATGATATGTATATTGATTTATTTGTATGGTAGCTATTTTTCCATTTGCTAAAGTATTCAAATTGTTTAACGTAAACCCTTGCCCGTTTACATATCCTTTAAAATTAACTTTTTCTATCGTATTATTCGCTAATAATTTCCCTAAATCAAAATTGTACAATTCTATAGGACCTACGTATTTTGCATTATCAATATTATCGATATTAGATAATATTAAGTCTGTTTTTAAATTTCCTATTGGTGTTTGCATAACTACATTTGCAGCTACTTCATGATTGGTAATTACCGATTTTCCTCTTATTGTAAACGTACCTAAATTTTTAAAAGTTGATGGGAGTGTACGCCCTAACAAATTAGGAAGCATCTTTTTTAAATCGTAATAATTTGAAGATAATTGATTGTATTTTGCGGTAAATTTAAAGTTATCTTTCTTTTTAGAAAATACATTCTCTAAAATAAAATTACCATCTGCAACCGTATTGTTTAATGTTTTTATTTTTAAATTCGGAAATTTTAAATGATTTAAAGTTCCTGATAGTGTTGTTGAAAACGTAGTAACATCGGTTCCAAATTCATCATAAAAATAATTTAAGTCTGAAAAAGAAATTTTAGAATCATCAAACTGTGCATCAATTTTTACTAAATTATTAAAATCTTTAAAGTCTGAGCGCTGGTAATTGAAGGTTAAATCCCCCTTAATATCCGTTTTATTGGTTTGCAAACGAAGTTTTTTAAAATTCATTTGCGTTAACGTATAGTTGAATTTGGTTTGTAGTTGTGTTATATGAACACCTCTAAAATCCAACATATTAGCATCTTTTATATATACATCAACATTTGCTCCATCAATTTTTAAATCATCTCCCTTTATATTTAATTTTGTAAAATCTAAAATTTTAGGTGTGCTTAAGTTTTTATCAATGTATCTAAATCGACTATTCTGTATCCCTACATCAGTAACCGTCATTAAAAATGTAGAAGGTGTTTTACTAGGTGTTTTGCTATCAAAACTTGCTACAAAAACATCTAAATTATTATCTTTTTCACCTTTATAGTGCTTCATTTTAAAATCTAAACCCTCCAAATCAATACCTTTAAAAAGTAAATCTCCTTCTTCTAAGCGTTTAAAATCTAATATAGATGCGTTAATGGCTACTACATGAAATAAGGTATCTTGATGATGATCTCTTATTAAAACATTTTTTAAAGAAACATCTCCATTAAAATTTAACCCTACACCAGCTACTGTAATGTGTGTATTGTATTCTTTATTAAGTTTATCCGTTACTATTTTACCCAGTTTTGTTTGCACAAATGGGAGCGAAAAAAGGAATACCAATAGTAAAAACAACAACAGCAAAATGATGCCAATGCGAAATAGTATTTTTCTTAGTTTTTTGATAGCGTTTATTGTTTTAACTTTGTGGGCTTAAAATTACAAATTTTGTGCCTTTTTACCCTATGAAAAAAAATATTTATATTCTGGCGATAGAATCTTCTTGTGATGATACAGGAGCAGCCATTTTATGTAACGATAAAGTACTGAGTAATGTTGTTGCAAATCAAGAAATTCACACCCAATATGGCGGGGTGGTTCCGGAATTGGCTTCTCGTGCACATCAACAAAATATTGTTCCCGTAGTGCATCAAGCATTAAAAGAAGCAAATATTGATAAAAAGAAATTGAGTGCTATTGCTTTTACTCAAGGCCCTGGGTTAATGGGATCGCTATTAGTAGGTACCTCTTTCGCTAAATCATTTGCTCAAGGTTTAGGTGTCCCGCTTTTGGCGGTAAACCACATGCAAGCACATATTTTATCGCATTTTATTGTTGATGATGCGCATAAAAAACCCGATTTTCCGTTTTTAGCCATGACTATTTCTGGTGGACACACCCAAATTGTACAGGTTAATAATTATTTTGACATGACCGTTATTGGAGAAACCTTAGATGACGCTATTGGTGAAGCTTTTGATAAAAGTGCTAAAGTATTGGGTTTACCGTATCCTGGAGGACCGCTAATAGATAAATATGCACAATTAGGCAATCCAAAAGCATATCCTTTTACTAGACCTCGCATTGCCGAGTTAAATTTTAGTTTTAGTGGCTTAAAAACACAGTTTATGAACTTTGTTCATAGAAACACACAACAAAACCCTAATTTTATTGCTGAAAATTTACATGATATTTGCGCCTCTTTGCAATATACCATTATTGGCATAGTCATTGATAAATTAAAATTAGCTACAAAAACTACTGGTATTAATGAAATTGCTATTGGTGGTGGCGTATCTGCCAATTCTGGTATTAGAACTGCTTTAAAAAATGGTGAACAAAAATTTGGATGGACAACCTATATCCCTAAATTTGAATACACTACAGATAATGCAGCAATGATTGGAATTGTTGGATATTTAAAGTATCTTGACCACGATTTTTCTAACGAACAAACTATTGCAAATGCACGATTTAAAATTTAAAACATTAATACTCCTATTCGCTTTTACAGCAACTACATTAATAGCACAAAATACCAGACAAATAAAAAAAGAACTGCTTACTGTTTCCAACATTGAAGAAGCTAAAGCTTTTATGCAAACGCATCAAAAAATGCGTAGTAAAATTTATGTTTACAATCAAGAAAAGCACACCAACTCACTATCAAAAGAACTTTTTAAACATCATGTAGGTGATGTTTTTACTATAAAAGAAAAAAACACTAAAGCTATTTATAAAATTCTTTCTATAGTCCCTAAAAAACATTACAGAGCTAATTACATCTTTTTTAGTGGTAAAAAAATGAATCCAAAAGCTATTAAATTTTTAAGAGAAGAAATTGCTATTGAAGTTCGTAAAGGAAAAGAATTTAAAGAATATGCAAGCAGATATTCCATGGATAGAAACGCAAAACAAGGAGGTGATATTGGCTGGTTTACCGAAAAATATATGTCTAAAGAATTTATGGAAGCATTACGCAAACATCCTGTAAATACCATTTACACTTTAGATTTACCTGAACAAGATAAATATTATTTGGTACAACAAACAGAAAGCCCTAAAGACATTAATTTACTAACCGTATTAAAAGTCACTCTATAAATGCAGCTGTTTTATAGTGAACATATTACTCCTCAAAACAATACTTATACTTTTCCGAAAGATGAGAGTAAGCACATTGTGCGTGTTTTACGAAAAAAAGAAGGTGATGTACTACACATTACTGATGGAAAAGGAAATTTGTTTACTACCCAAATAACCCTAGCCAGTAATTATAATTGTACTGTTGTTATATTGAAAACACAAACGTTTTTAAAACACGACTACTATTTACACATTGCCATTGCTCCTACTAAAAATAATGATCGGTTAGAGTGGTTTTTAGAAAAAGCTACCGAAATTGGTATTGATGAAATTACGCCTATTATTTGTGACCATTCGGAAAGAAAGAAAATAAAACACGAACGATTAGCTAAAATTGTGCAAAGCGCCATGAAGCAATCTTTACAATACCACTTACCAAAATTAAACGAAGCCATCTCCCTTAAAGAATTTATCAACCAAACACGATATGGTAATTTATATATTGCGCATTGCGAAGATGGTAAAGACAAAGTAGCATTCAGATCAAAAATACAACCTCAACAAAAGCAAACCGTTTTAATTGGTCCAGAAGGCGATTTTTCGCTAAGCGAAATTAAAACCGCATTACAAAAAAACTACCAGCCTATCGGTTTAGGAAATACCAGACTACGCACTGAAACTGCAGGCATTGTTGCTTGCCATACGGTTGCTTTACTTCAATAAATCATGAAAAAAACAATCTTTATATATCTTTTTTTAGCATTGTGTTTCCAAGGGTCTTCCGCACAAAATATTGCCGTTTTAAAGTATAATGGAGGTGGCGACTGGTATGCTAACCCTACTTCATTAACCAATTTAATTGCTTTTTGTAATAAAAACATCAACACTAAAATAGATACCAAATACCAAACAGTAAATGCTAGTAGTGTTGAAATATTTGAATATCCTTTACTCCACATGACCGGACATGGTAATGTTGTTTTCAATACTGAAGAAGTTGATAATTTAAGAACGTATTTACAATCTGGAGGGTTCTTGCATATTGATGATAATTATGGGTTAGATAAATATCTTTACAAGGAAATGATTAAGATTTTTCCGAATCAAAAACCGATCGAATTACCTGCTACACATGCTATTTTCAACATCGCCTTTCCTTTCCCAAATGGCTTACCTAAAATACACGAACACGATGGTAAACGCCCACAAGCTTTTGGATGGTTTTTCAACGGTAGATTGGTATGTTTGTATACTACAGAATCTGACTTAGGTGATGGTTGGGAAAATCCAGAAGTACACCATGACCCTGAAACAATACGCTTAAAAGCACTACAAATGGGAGCTAATATTGTGAAGTATGCTTTTACTAATTAATTCCTACAATACTGTTATACCAATTTAATTTCAAAACAATTGACAAATAAATTGGAATATATTTTTCTTTTTCAAGGCAAAAAATCTTTTCATAGCCTTAGTTATGAAAAGATTTTTTAGCACAGAAAAAGGGAAATAGAAACGATTTATACCGAGTGTTTTGATGTTAAACTGGTATTAATCTTCCAATACACTACTTATTTTAGGAGTGAGTACGTTTTTTACTCTTAAAATTACAAGCATACTTTTTAAATCATACTAATAAAAATGTCCCACTTACTATTTGTAAGTGGGACATTTTTATTAGTATGATTTCAATTTTTAGTTGAAATAAATACCTCCTGGTATTACTCCTACAGTTATCGATTGAATTTCAGAATTATCTAATAAGTCAAATACTTTTAATGTACCATCGTCTGAATAATTACCTGCATCTGTAGTATATAACTTTCCGTTTTTTGCTTCCATAGCATACGTAGCTGCCGTGATTATAGATGTTGCTGGTAACATTGTATCGGTATCAGCCATTGAATAAACAGAGCCACTCATTCCGTAATATAAATTATCATTATCGAATCCTAATTCATTTGGATGTTCCGTTGTTGCAAAATCAATTGTTGTAGCAACAGTATCATCTACTGTATTAATTTTTATTAATTTACCCCCAGTTTCAGTACCTGCCCACGAAGGAATACCCTCACATAATACCCAAATATTATTTGCAGCATCTAAAACCATTTCGTCTGGCACATCACCTACGGATATTGTTGTAACCATATCATTAGCATCTATTACAGATACTATATTACCTTGACCAAATCCCCCTTTATGTGATACATATAATTTTCCATTAGCCACTACAATTTGTTCCGGACCTTCTGTTATTGAAATTGTTGAAGCAACAGTATTCGTTCCTAAATCAATCACCGCTATAAAATCATCATTAGCATCACTTCCATCTCCCCAATTGGTTACATATCCTTTATTATTTGCAAAAGCCATATAACGTGGGTTATTTAAACCTGTTGCTATAGTTCCAAATTCTATAAATGTATTTTTATCTACTACTGTAATTTTATGCGAATTATTTGAAATTACATAACCTGCATTGTTATAAAATGCCATGGATTGCACAATACTTCCCAAATCACCTCCATTAACTGCATTATAAATAGCGGCTTCATTTTGAGAAAAATCATTAGATATATATGAAACTGTACCTGACCCTGAAGAAAATTGTCCTTCATTGGTAATTAAAATTCCGTTTTCATACGCTCCTGGTGTTGGAGGGGTAAAATCTACGCCTTCATCTTCCGTACAAGATGTAAAAGTAATTGCTGTGGCAAAAAGCCCTAAAATTAAGTGTTTTGTTTTCATGTTATTTGTTTTTATTAATTGTATTTGTAATTTATGGTTATTAAAAAGTTTCTATTAGGCATTGGTCGGGAAGCCAATATTTCGTATTTTTTATTGA
>JAJRPS010000067.1 GCA_024280635.1 Bacteroidota bacterium
ACAAAAACGAGTTTTCCTGCGGTATTTTCAGTCATTAAAATCATACCTTCACTTTCCACACCACGTAATTTACGAGGCGCTAAATTAACCAATACGGTAACTTTTTTACCAATAATGTCTTCAGGCTTAAAGCTTTCTGCAATGCCAGAAACAATTGTGCGCGTATCAATACCTGTATCTACTTTTAATACCAATAGCTTTTTTGTTTTTGGCATTTTCTCGGCGCTTACAATAGTGCCTACACGTAAATCTAATGCCGAGAAATCTTCAAACGTAGCGGTTTCTTTTTGGGGTGCAGCTTTTTTATTAGCTTGCTCATTTGCTAACTTGATGTTTTCTAAACGATCCAATTGTTTTTGAATTTCTTCATCTTCAATTTGTGGGAATAAAATAGGAGCTTTTCCCTCTTTTATTTGGTGCCCTGACGGTAATAAATCTGTTTTTTCAGCAATGTCAAACCATTTCGTTTCAGGTTGCTGTAATAAATCTTGTAATGTTTTAGATGCAAAAGGTATAAACGGCTCACTCAAAGTAGCTAATGCAGTCGCAATTTGTAACGACACATACATAATGGTTTTAGTGCGCTCTTCATCTACTTTAATGGTTTTCCAAGGTTCTTGTTCGGCTAAATATTTATTACCTAAACGGGCTAAATTCATCATTTTAGCATTTGCTTCTCTAAAACGGTAACGTTCTATTGAAAATGAAATATCTGAAGGAAATTTCTTCAATTCTTCCAAAGCATCGGTATCAGCATCCATAAAATTTGCTGGAGTAGGAACAATTCCGTTGTAATATTTATTAGTCAATACTAAAACTCTGTTGATAAAGTTTCCGTAATTATCTGCCAACTCCTTGTTACGTGCTTGAAAATCTTTCCATGTAAAATCATTGTCTTTTGTTTCAGGAGCTGTTGCAGTTAACGTATAGCGCAAAGCATCTTGCCTACCTGGAAAATCCTCTAAATACTCATGTAACCAAACCGCCCAATTTTTAGAAGTCGATAATTTATTGCCTTCTAAATTTAAAAATTCGTTTGCCGGTACGTTATCGGGTAAAATATAACTGCCTTCTGCCTTCAACATTGCAGGGAAAATAATACAGTGAAAAACGATATTATCTTTACCTATAAAATGTACTAATTTAGTATCTTCATTTTTCCAATAAGGTTTCCAATCTTTTCCTTCACGTGCTGCCCATTCTTTAGTGGCAGATATGTATCCGATAGGTGCATCAAACCAAACGTATAATACTTTTCCTTCACCTCCTTCTACTGGTACAGGTATTCCCCAATCCAAATCACGTGTTACGGCACGAGGACGCAAACCATCATCTATCCAACTTTTACATTGCCCATATACATTACTTTTCCAATCTTTTTTATGGTCTTCTAAAATCCATTGTTTTAAAAAGGCTTCGTGTTTGTCTAACGGTAAAAACCAGTGTTTGGTTTCTTTTAAAGAAGGTGTAGCTCCAGTAATTGCGGACTTTGGGTTAATCAAATCGGTTGCATTATGGCTGGTTCCACATTTTTCACATTGATCGCCATAACTTTCCTCATTACCACATTTTGGGCAAGTTCCTACCACGAATCTATCGGCTAAAAATTGATTAGCATCTGCATCATACAATTGCTCCTCAGTTTTTACAATAAACTCACCTTTATCAGATAATGTTTTAAAAAATTCCGATGCCGTATCATGATGTACTTTTGCTGAAGTACGAGAATAATTATCAAAGGAGATTCCGAAATCTTCAAAAGACTTTTTTATAATGGCGTGATATTTATCAACGATATCTTGTGGTGTAACGCCTTCTTTTTTGGCTTTTATGGTAATCGGCACTCCGTGTTCATCACTACCACAAACAAAGGCAACATCTTTACCAATAAGACGTAAATAACGTGCGTAAATATCAGCAGGAATATACACTCCAGCTAAATGTCCAATATGAATAGGACCGTTGGTATATGGTAATGCTGCGGTTAGGGTGTATCTTTTCGGATTTTGAATCATCTTTTCTTTAAATAAACTTCCTCGACCAAAGGCACGAGGTATTAAACTTCATTTTATTAACTTTTGATGTAGAACATCTCGGAATTAAAATCTTTTGGGCTATCACCCCACGATTAAAGCACAAAAATACATAATAGAAGTTAGCTTTTTAAATAGTTTTAGTATTTTTACTACATGAATACAAAACAACCACAAAATCTGCAAAAAGGAGATATAGTAGCCATTGTGGCCACTGCTCGGAAAATTAATAGAAAAGATCTGCAATTTGCTGTAGAATTATTAGAAAAATGGGGGCTTAATGTGGTTTTTGGTAAAACTATTGGGTTGGAATGCGACCAATATGCGGGTGAGGATATGGATAGGATTACCGATTTTCAACAAGCATTGGATGATGATAGCATAAAAGCGATTTGGTGCGCACGTGGTGGTTACGGTACGGTTCGTATTATTGATGAAATTGATTTTAGCAAGTTTGTTACCAATCCAAAATGGGTAATTGGTTTTTCAGATCCTACGGTACTCCATTCTCATTTGCATACTTTGGGGGTGCAAACTTTACACGCCATAATGCCTATTACAGTTGAAAATGCTACGGATGCAGCAAAGAAAAGTTTGAGAAATGGATTGTTCGGTATAAAAAATAACTATCAGATAGAAGCGCATTCAAGCAATAAAAAAGGGAGTGGGGAAGGCGAATTGGTAGGTGGTAATTTATCAGTATTATATAGTTTGTTGGGTTCTAAATCGGCAATAAAAACCGATGGTAAAATCTTGTTTTTAGAAGATTTAGATGAGTACTTGTATCATATTGACCGTATGATGATGAATTTAAAACGCAATGGATACCTCAACAAATTAAAAGGGTTAGTTGTTGGCGGATTGACAAAAATGCACGACAATACTATCCCTTTTGGAAAAAATGCAAAAGAAATTATTTTAGATGCCGTTTCAGACTACAACTATCCTGTTTGTTTTGATTTTCCTGCAGGTCATATGCGGGACAACCGATGCTTGACTTTTGGGAAAACCGTTACTTTGAAGGTTGATGATATAGTGCGGTTGGAAGAGAAATAAAGTTGAAATATAAAACCGAAAAATACTAAATATAAAAATTAAAATATAATCTTTTAACCTATATAAAATTGGCACAACACAATGAATTGGGGAAATTAGGGGAAAAAATGGCGGTTTCATTTTTGCAACGAAACGGTTACACTATTTTAGAGACCAATTGGCGTTATTTAAAAGGTGAAATAGACATTATTGCCAAAAAAGAAGATGTGTTGGCTATTGTAGAAGTAAAAACACGAACCTCTATTGGTGTTGTAGCTCCCGAAGATTCCGTAAATCAAAAGAAAATTAGATTATTGGTTGCCACTGCAAATCAATATATTATTGAAAAAGATATTGATTTAGATGCGCGTTTTGACATTATTACCATTCACAAACAAAACAATAAATTTGACCTCAACCATATTGAAAATGCCTTCTACTTTTTTTAGTGCATAAATTTATATCTATTAAAGATTTTTTTTTGTAGATACATTTCTAAAAATTCAGAATATTTTTGGCATCTTTATATAAAAAAAGTCCCATTGGTAACAATACAAAATGGGACTTTTAGTTTTTTTTAAACTTTTTATGAGTTCATAATGTCTTCAATTTCATCAGCTTCAATAGGGATGTTGCGCATTAAGTTAAATGGGTCTCCTTTTTCTTGTATGACTACATCATCCTCTAAACGAATTCCGAAACCTTCTTCTGGTATATAAATACCGGGTTCTACAGTAAAGACCATATTGGCTTGCATAGGTTCTGTTAAAATACCATAATCATGGGTGTCTAATCCCATGTGGTGACTGGTACCGTGCATGAAATATTTTTTATAGGCAGGCCAATCTTTATCTTCATTTTGTACATCTACTTTATCTAATAACCCTAATCCAAGAAGTTCTGATGTCATAATTTTACCAACTTCTACATGATAATCTGCCCAAATAGTACCTGGGGTTAACATTTTTGTAGCCTCATTTTTTACACGGTTTACAGCATTGTATACTTCTTTTTGTCTGTTTGTAAACTTGCCGGAAACAGGAATCATACGGGTCATGTCACTAGAGTAGTTGGCGTACTCAGCACCAACATCTAATAAAATAATATCTCCTGCTTTACATTGTTGATTGTTTTCAATGTAATGCAATACGTTGGCGTTATTTCCACTAGCAACAATAGGGGTGTAGGCAAACTTTTTAGAGCGGTTGCACATAAACTCATGTAAAAATTCGGCTTCAATTTCAAATTCCCATACTCCAGGTTTTACAAAACCTAATGCTCTACAAAACCCTTTTTCGGTAATGTTACAAGCGGTTTGAATTAAGCCTATTTCTATTTCGCTTTTTACAGCACGTAAGCGTTGTAAAATGGGTTGACTTTTTGCAACGGAATGAGCTGGGTATTTTGCTAATAATGCTTTTACAAAACGAGCTTCACGAGTTTCGGTTTCTACATTAGCTCTATAATGTTCATTGGTATTAATATATACAGTATCACATTGGGTCATGATTTCAAATAACACTTTTTCCATGTCTTGTAACCAATAAACGGTTTTGATTCCGCTTGTTTTTAAAGCGGCTACTTTGGTTAATTTTTCACCTTCCCAAATGGCAATATGTTCATTGGTTTCTTTTAAAAATAAAATTTCACGATGATTTTCTTTAGGACAATCAGGGAATAAAACTAAAACACTTTCTTCTTGATCTACACCACTTAAATAAAAAATATCACGGTGTTGCTCAAAAGGCATGGTGCTATCTGCACTAATAGGATAAATATCGTTACTGTTAAAAATAGCTAAACTATTAGCTTTCATTTGTGCTGTAAAGCGTTTTCTATTCTGAATAAATAAATCGTTGTCTATTTGATGATATTTCATGGTGTTTTATTTTTTTAGATTTTCAAAGTTAAGAATTTGATTGTTATTTGCTACAATAATTTTTATAATTCATTTGTTTTGATTAGCATTATAGTTGTAATCTTAATTTTAAATCATGAAAATTATTTATTTCAAGTACATCACCTATTTCAGCAGGTTCTTGTGTGAGTGCGGGTAATGGTTTTACAGTTACTGGTAATGAAACGGAAGATGTTGTATTAACAATTTCTTTATCAACTAACAATAGTTTTGAATGGACAGAAATTACTGCTGATGGAAAATATGAGCCCACTGCAGGAGAAACGGTTGTTGATATGGGGTTTAGGGGGATGATTCCTATTGTATAGTAAGGAATGCGTATAAAGAATACGGTATTCTTTTTTTGTATATTTCTTTTCAAAAAAGTTATATTTAATAATCTGTATCGGTTATTTAAGGCTAGACATGGCACTTTTATCGGAAAAACACATCTTTTCATCGAAAAAATAAAATATTTTTTTAATTTAAAATATTTTTCGGTACTATTGTTCTTTAATGTTTAACATATGTATATGAAAATTTTATTACAATTAGCTGCACTTTTAATAACGAGTTTAACTTTTGCTCAAGTAGGAATAGGTACAACTACACCTAATACAAGCGCTATGTTAGACATTAATTCAACAACAAAGGGATTACTTGTTCCTAGAATGACTTTAATAGAAAAAAATGCTATTGTCACGCCTGCAAATGGACTTTTAATATATCAAACAGATGGAGTTAGTGGTTTTTGGTATTATGACGGCACTTCTTGGCAACCCTTTGGAGCAGATTTAGATTGGACTGTTTCAGGAACAGATATGTATAATGCAAATACAGGGAATGTTGGTGTTGGGAATGTTGCACCTACTGCAAAATTTCATGTTACTGGTACAACTGTTCCTTCTACAAGTGGAACAACAACACTATATACAAATGATTTTTCTACAGGAGGGGTTACAAACACATTAAATGCTGGTAATGTTTGTACAACTACTCCTAATATTTGGCATGTAAGTGCTACAAGTTCAAATGCTTCTTGTACAACTTGTACAGGAAACAGAGCGTATATTCAATATAGTTCATCTTGTGCGCAAGATCAAACTATTACGGAGGGTAATTTTACACCAACAACAACATCAATTAATATATCTTTTAATTATGGATATAATTATTTTTCAGGAGATAGCTTTACCGTTACACTATACAATGAAACAACAACTACCGTTGTTGCCACTCTTCTAAACTTGACAGCAGATGTGTTAGACGCATCTTATTTAGGAACTCAAACAGTTGTTGCTGGCAATAACTATTCGTTAAAGTTTCAATACATAGGAGATAATGATTGGGGGGCAGCAGTAGATGATGTATTAATTACAGAAAACACAACTCCTACCGCTGGTAGTTATATGTTTAGATTAGAAGATGGGCAACAACAAGATGGCTATGTATTAACATCTGATGCGAACGGTAATGCTACATGGAAAAGCTCTTCAGGGACACCACCTGGGAGTAGTGATGATGACTGGTTAGCTTCAGGAACTATTACCAACACAGGGTTAGTTTATCATGCAGGAACAGCTGTAGTTGGAAAAACGACTATTAGTGCTGGATTAACTTTTCAAGCTGCAGATGGAACAGCTGCTTCAGGAACTCAAGTTGGCCTTGGATCTATAGAAGTAGTAGAAGATGATTCTGCAGAATTTATGTTTAATTATCTAATTTCTCCATTAACTACAAATACAATAGATATTGGTTCAACTACGAAAAGATGGAGAGATATTTATTTAACAAATGCTCCTAATGTTACTTCAGACATGACTTTAAAGACTAAAATTAAAAAATTAAATTATGGTTTAAGTGATATTTTAAAATTGAAAACAATATCATATCAATGGAAAGACGAGCAATACGGGGAAACTATTGTTCCTAAAAAACTTAAAGGAACTCACATAGGGTTTTCTGCTCAACAATTACTAACGGTATTACCTGAAGTAGTTACTACACACACTTGGAAAGTTACCGATGAAAACCAACCAAATACATTTAATAGAATTAAAAATAAAAAATTAAGTGTTCGATATTCTGAAATAATCCCCGTTACCGTAAAAGCAATTCAAGAACAGCAAGAACAGATAGAAGTTTTAAAGATTTCTATAGAAAAATTACAAAAACAAAATAAGTTATTAATGAGTTTATTACAAAAATAAAATATCTTTATTATAAGTATTTTTTTATATCAGCAAGTATTTTTTTAGGAGTTATCGTATCAAAACAGCTCAAATAACCTTTTGGGTATTTGTTGCCATAAACGGAAGTGGGTATCAACGGAAATTGTTCCAAATTGGGAAGTATTTGGTTTTCTTCAGGTTGGTTAAAGGGCGCAAAACCAGCATAAGGATGTGTAACACCCCAAATGGTAATTACAGGCACACCGTACATTGCAGCCAAATGCCCATTACCAGAATCCATAGCAAGCATAACATCTAAATTAGAAATTAAAGCTAATTCTTCTTCAAAAGTAAATTGATTGGCGACTGATATTATATTTTCATTTGTACTCGCTATTTCAGCTAATAGTTGAGCTTCTTTGTCACCGCCTCCAAATAAAATAATTTGATGATTTTCAGAAAGTTTTTCAATAACAACTTTCATTTTATTTAAGGGGTACATTTTACCTTTATGCGCTGCAAAAGGGGCTACGCCAATTTTTTTACGAGTAATATTTCCAATATGTTTGACGTTGCCAGGTAAAACAAGTTTATTTGATAGTACAACTGTGTTGAGGTTAATGGGAAATCCTAATTGCTCAAAAACTTTTGCGTATCGTTCTGCAGAAGTGATAAGAGGCTTGAAAATCTTGTTTTTTGCTTGTGATAATGCTTTTTTATCCGCTCTACCTTTATCTATTTGTCGATAAGGGATGTCTTTAAATTTTAGTAACCGAACCAAAATTTTGGAGCGGAGTACATTGTGCAAATCGGCAACTGCATCAATATTTAGTTTACTCAGTTCTTGTGCTAATGTATATAAACCTAACAATCCTTTATGTTTTCCTTTTTTATCCATTTTGTAAACGGAAACATTCGTGATATCTTTAAAAAATGGTTCAAAAAAAGCAGTGGTTAGTACCGTGATTTTAACATTAGGGTATTGTGAAATAAAAGCTTGTAAAACAGGAACAGATATAGCAACGTCCCCCATTGCTGAGAGACGTATGACTAAAATATGTGCTGTTTTTGTATTCATGTATTATTTTTGTGAGCGCAATACGGGGTTTAGCTCATCATCATTATACATTTTCATTTGCTTGTATACTTTCATGTATTTGTCGCCGTTTTTAATATCATTTAATAAGGTGTCAATAGCGGTAGATAAATCTACACGTTGCTCTAATAAAATATTCAATTTAGTTTGACAAGCTTTTAAATGACTTTCAGATGCATCTGTTCGAGTGGCTTCTTCATTCATATGGTATACTTTTAAGGCTAAAATAGATAAGCGATCTACTCCCCAAGCAGGACTTTCGGTATTAATTGTAGCGTTTTTCTTTGGTGTTACATTTTTATTTTCTTCTAAAAAATAACTATCAATATACTCTACCATATCCGTACGGTCTTGGTTGGACGCATCAATTTTGCGTTTTAAAACCAAAGCGGCAATAGGGTCAATATTAGGATCACGAATAATGTCTTCATAATGCCATTGTACGGTATCAATCCAACATTTACGATATAATAAATGTGCTAATAAATCATCTTCTTTTGTGTATTTATTTTCAAAAGATTGATATGGGTCATCTTTAATGTGATAAGTGTCAATAACTTCTTTAAAAATTGCGTTTGCTTTTTCTGTAAACATTCTATGTGTGTTTAAATTCTTGTTCAAAGATACTATTTACTCTTGAAATATTATCATTCTAGATAAAATATAAAATTGTAATACATGATAATAGTAGATAAAAGACTACTTGAGGGATCCATTTTTGGTTTACCTTTTCAATAATAATACTTAAAAATATTGAAATTGGGAAATAAGTAAATAGTAAAGTGTCAATTTTTGAGTTGAAAATAAATATTACAATTCCAATTATAAGTGAAACAGCAACAACAAGGTAGGATGTTTTATTTTTTTTTGATAAATCTTTGATGCTAATAGGTGTAAACAGAAGTGCAAGAAAGGTTATTATTGTTAAGAGACTTATAATGAGTGTGTTTTTAAAAGTAAACAGTTGAGTGTAATCTAAGGAAATATTTGTGTCAGGGTATTTAAAGAGTGTATGATTTATATATAAGCTATAGCTATTTACAATTGCATAAAGAGCAAAAACACTTATAAAAGGAACGAGGTAGTGTTTGTAATTTCCGGAAGCATATAGGGTAATACTAGCGTATAATATGATATAAAATAAAACACTCCAAAATGAAAAAAGGGTAGCAACGGCAATCAAAAACCCTGCATCAAATATTTTTTGGAGGGTATTTTTATGTGATTTTAAACTGATTATTTTCCGAAATGCCAGTAAAATAAAAAAATTGGCATATAAAACAGCATAGTCATTGGTGCTCATCCAATACAAGTTAAAAAACAAAGAAAAGAAAAGAATAACAAAGCTATTTTTATAACAAAGCTGATTTTTTTTACTAATAAAATCAACAACTAACATGCTAAAAATACTGGTTAATATAGCAGGAATTGCATTAAGTTTCCATTCAAAGTGTGGTGAAAAACTACTTACTAAAAACCCCATAATAACCAGAAAAGAAGCAATTACTAAATTAATAGGCTTTGATTTGTTAAAGATTTGAATTATCATTTGGTAGTTTACTGTTGATTGGTGTATATTTGCAAGTATAAAATTAATGAAAATTAAATTACCATGACAGATATAATTTACGCAATTCAAGATTTATTTTTAATGTTATTTTTACCAATGGATGCTTTTGCTAAAACAGAACTTACAAATTGGTGGTCTGCAAACTTGATGAACTGGCTATTTGTAGCAATATTTTGTGTTTTATTGGTGTATTGGTTAATCCAATTAAAAATATTTAATGATAATGATATGGAAAGAAGAGATGTAGTTTCTCATACATTCTTTAAATAAGAAATAGTTAATCACATATAAAAAAATCCATTTTGAAAATTTCAAAATGGATTTTTTTATGTTTTAAAGGTAAGTGTTATTTTGTTTTCTTTACATATTGTGTTAAAATAACAATGTATTGATCACCAACCCTACCTTCAATATGGTTTGCATTATCATGTACCAAAGAAATACGGTGTACTGCTTCACCTCGTTTAGCGGTAAATCCTCCACCTTTTACTTTTAAATCCTGTATTAAAACAATAGAATCTCCGTTTTGTAAAATGTTGCCATTGCAGTCTTTGTGGATAATTTTGTTTTCATCTTCTTCATCTCCATCACCCATTGCGTTTGCCCATTCGGCAGTTTCTTCGTCTAAATACATCATGTCTAGCAAATCTTGACTCCATCCAAACTTTTTTAAACGATGTAACATTCTCCATGCCATAACTTGTACTGCTGGCACTTCACTCCACATACTATCATTTAAACAACGCCAATGGTTTGAGTCCATTTTTTCAGGATCTTCAATTTGTGACAAACAGGTTTCACAAACTAAAACACTTTTTTCTAATTCCGGTCCTTTTTCAGGAACAGGAGGGATGCTATAGGTTGCTAATTTATCTGGAGAAGTACATAATTCGCAAGTTGAATTGCTACGTACGTGTAATTTTCTGTTGATGACACTCATAATATATTAATTAAGTTTCTGCAAAGTTAATTTTTTTAAGCAAATACAATACATTTTAGTACCCAACTTTTTTACGTACGCGTTGCAATACCTTATTGGCAACGATAGTTGCTTTTGCTGCACCAATTTTTAAGGCTGCATCAATTTCGGGTAAATTATTCATGTAGTGATTGTATAATTCTCTTTCTTTTTTAAATTTTTCAATAATCAATTCAAAAAAAGCTTGTTTAGCATGCCCATAACCATAATTACCATTTTCATAATTGGCTTTCATTGTTGCTGTTTGAGTGTCAGAAGCTAATAATTTGTACAGTGAAAATAAATTACAAGTACTCCAGTCTTTTGGATCTTCTAGAGCTGTACTATCGGTTTTAACACCCATTATTTGTTTGCGTAATTTTTTATCGGTTAAAAAGATGTCGATATAATTGTTTTTGCTTTTACTCATTTTAGATCCATCTGTACCAGGAACTAACATGGTGTTTTCAGCAATTTTTGCTTCGGGCATTACAAAAGTTTCTCCTAATTTTGCATGAAATCGTGTGGCTACATCACGAGTCATTTCAATGTGTTGCAATTGATCCTTACCTACGGGTATAATTTCGGCATCGTATAATAATATATCCGCAGCCATTAGCATAGGGTAAGTAAATAATCCTCCGTTTACATCTTCCAAACGGTCGGCTTTATCTTTAAAACTATGTGCCAATTCTAAACGTTTAAAAGGCATAAAGCAATTTAAATACCAAGAAAGCTCCGTTACTTGTGGGATATCACTTTGTCTATAAAAAACCGATGTATTTACATCTAAACCAAATGCTAGCCAAGTTGCCGCAGTACTATACGTGTTTTTTCGCAACAAATCACCATCTTTAATTTGTGTTAAAGAGTGCATGTCTGCAATAAATAAATACGCATCGTTATCAGGGTTATTCGCCATTTCAATAGCGGGTATGATTGCGCCTAATAAATTTCCTAAATGTGGAGTTCCTGTACTTTGTATGCCTGTTAAAATTCTTGCCATTGCTTTTTAAATATAATTTTATACAAACTTATTGAAAGCATTTAGTATAAAAAAGTTATTTTTGATGCATTACATAAAACTCATGAAAATTTTTACAAATATTGGCAGAATTGTGTACCGAATATGGTTTTATACCTTAATGACGATACCTATTTTGGTGATGTTCCCTTTTTTACTGCTTTCCGTAGCAAAAGAAAGTTGGTATCCCTATTTTTTTAAAATGGCACGTATTTGGTCAAAAATCATTTTGATAGGAATGGGTTTCAAGCTTAAAATAAAAACCGAAGCTCCTATTGAAAAAGGAAAGAGCTATATGTTTGTTGCCAATCATACTTCTATGGTAGATATTATGTTAATGCTTACGCTAACTAAAAATCCGTTTGTATTTGTAGGTAAAAAAGAATTGGCAAAAATACCGTTGTTTGGGTTTTTTTATAAGCGTACTTGTATTTTGGTAGATAGGAGCAGTACAAAAAGTAAAACAGCAGTTTTTGAACGTGCACAAAAACGATTGCAACAAGGAATGAGTATTTGTATTTTTCCTGAAGGAGGTGTTTTTGATGCATGTGATTTGTTATGTGATTTTAAAAGTGGAGCATTCCGTTTAGCAATAGAACATCAAATACCCATTTTACCCATGACCTTTGCTGATAATGAAATTCGTTTACCGTATGATTTTTTAGCAGGAGGAAGTCCAGGTAAAATGCGCGCTACCATACATAAAGCACTACCTACTAAAGGTTTAACCTTAGTGGATAGAAATATACTGAAAGAACAAACACGAGATGTAATTTATGAGGAGTTACAGCGATACAGAAAGTAAGGTTAAGTGTTATAAATACTCGCTTACAAACTGCTCACAATAGGTTTTAATTTCATTTCTTGTCTTTAAAAAAGCACGATATTTTTCTTCCGCATTTTCGTTTATTTTTGAAGGGTCAAAAAAATTATGGTGTAATCGTACGGCATTTTCACTAGGAATAAAGGGGCAATTTTCATTGGCATGATCGCAAACGGTAATGATGTAATCAAAATTTACATGGACATATTCAGTTACCAAATTAGAGGTATGATGGGTAATATCAATACCATCTTCTTTCATGATTGCCACCGCTCCAGAGTTTATTCCGTGGGTTTCAATTCCTGCACTGTAAATAGTTGCTTTGCCTTGAGCAAATTGATTTAAATATCCATGTGCCATTTGGCTTCTGCAGGAGTTACCCGTACATAATACTAATATATTTTTCATAAGAGTGAGGTGATAGCTTATTTTATGGTTTTTTTAATGTTGCAATATTCAATGTAATTTTGATATAAAAAAACTATATTTGAGTTAAATTATAAAACATACACAAAATGGATTTACAATTAGATGAAGGGTTATCCTTAAACAAGCAAACAAAAGCATTTTTATTAGAAACTGCTAAATGGAGTAAATTTTTAGCCATTATAGGTTTTATCATGGTAGGCTTTATGGTAATTATGGGGTTGTCTTTCGGTTCTATTATGGGAGTCATAGCAAGTATGGATTCAAGTACTTCAATGGCTATGGAAATGATACCAATGGGGTTGTTTGGGGTTTTTTATGTAATTCTGGCACTTATTTATTTCTTCCCAATTTGGTATTTGTTCAAATTTGCTACTAAAATGAAAAATGCACTACTAACGGATGATGAATCGGAATTGACAGAAGCTTTTTCAAATTTGAAATCGCACTATAAATTTGTGGGAATTTTAACCATTATCATGTTAAGTTTATATGCTTTGATGTTTTTATTTACTATGTTGGCATTTGTAATAAATTAAATCATTTTTTTTAATGATAGAAATTGAACGTAAATTTTTGGTAAAGACTTCTGTTTTTAAGCAAGAAGCATATCAAAAAACACGAATTACTCAAGGTTTTTTAAGTACAAACCCTAAACGTATCGTACGGGTTAGGGTAAAAGGTGATAAGGGTTTTTTAACGATTAAAGGGAAATCAAACAAATCAGGTACTTCTCGTTTTGAATGGGAAAAAGAAATCCCTGTTTTAGAAGCGCAACAACTTTTAGTGCTTTGTAAAAAAGGAGTGATTGATAAAATGCGTTATGAAGTAAAAGTAGACTCACATATTTTTGAAGTAGATGAATTTTTTGGTGATAATAAAGGCTTAATTGTTGCAGAAATAGAACTAAATAATGAAAATGAACCGTTTACAAAGCCCAATTGGTTGGGTAAAGAAGTTACGGGGAAAACAAAATATTACAATTCGCAGCTGAGTAAAAAATCGTTTAGCAAGTGGTGAATTTTATAAAATGAAAAAAATAAATTTCTTACTTATTACTTTCATGATGGGTAATTCACAAAATTTATTGAATCCAGATGGTAATCTAGTAATAATATATTGACATTAATACCTAATGATGGTTCAGTAAATACCACAGTAGTGTATGAGATAAGCTCAAACGGACAATTAATGTTATCTAATGATGTAAGTTTAACCTATAGTAAAATAAACTAATTTTAGACTGCGTAACTTTATTGATTTTCAATTTTATCTTGTAGCGCAAAAAAAGCACGTTTAGAAGCTTTTTCTTCTGCTTTCTTTTTTGAGGTAGCGCGTGCTTTTGCAACTATTTTATCATCAATATGTAGTTTTACTGCAAAGTGCTTGGTGTTATCGGCTCCAGTGTCTACATATGCCATGTATTTAAAGGTCTTCTTCTTTTTTTGGCACCATTCAATTAATAAACTTTTATAGCTAATTACTTTACCTTCTAAGCGTTCAATATCTACATAAGGAATAATAATATTGTTATAAATAAATTTTTCTGTAGCACCATAACCTCTGTCTAAAAAGATAGCGCCTACCAATGCTTCAAAAATATTACCGTATACATTATCACCAAAATGATCTTTATTCATGTTAGAATGCAATAATTTAAGTAAATTTAAGTCTTTACCAATTTCGTTTAAGTGTTCTCTGCTTACTATTTTAGATCGCATTTTGGTTAAATATCCTTCATTACCATGTGGTACTTTATTAAAAAGGTATTCGGCAGCAATAGCACTTAACATGGCATCTCCTAAAAACTCTAAGCGTTCATAACTTTTTGTGTTTCCTTTTTCATCGGTAAGGTTGGTAGAACGATGCGTAAAAGCTTCTTTAAATAAGTTGATGTTTTGTGGTTTGTAGCCGATAAGTTTTGAAATTTCAGTAAAAAAAATCCCGTCTTCATTAGAAGAACGGGAATTAAATATTTTGAAAAAAAACTTTTTCATTTCTTATTTTAATTTTTTAAATAACACACAAGCATTATGACCTCCAAAGCCAAAAGTATTACTCATCACTACGTTGAGCTCTCTTTTTTGTGCTTTATTTAGGGTTAAGTTTAATTTAGGATCAATATTTTCATCAACTGTAGTATGATTAATGGTTGGTGGTACAATACCGTATTTCATTGCTAAAACACAAGAAATGGCTTCAATTGCACCAGCAGCGCCTAATAAATGACCTGTCATTGATTTAGTAGAGTTGATATTTAAGTTGTAAGCATGTTCACCAAAAACACTAACAATTGCTTTGGATTCGGCAATATCACCTAACGGGGTAGAAGTACCGTGCATGTTAATAGCGTCTACATCTTCTGGGGTTAAGCCAGCATCTTCAATGCAATTTTTCATTACGTTTTTAGCACCTAATCCTTCAGGATGTGGAGCGGTCATGTGGTGTGCATCAGCAGATAAACCACCACCTGCAAGCTCACAATATATTTTTGCGCCTCTTGCTACTGCGTGTTCATACTCTTCTAAAATTAAAGCGCCAGCGCCTTCCCCTAGTACAAAGCCATCTCTGGTTTTGTCAAAAGGTCTTGAGGCTGTTTCTGGGCTATCATTACGAGTAGATAGAGCGTGCATAGCATTGAA